>JAMLIA010000068.1 GCA_023954495.1 Thermomicrobiales bacterium
TGGCTGTCGGCGGCGTGCAGCGTCAGCGTCGGCTTGTCCGTCGTCGTGGCCATGCTCGTCCAATCTGTCTGTTTCAGTGGGAGATATCCTGGCGATAGCAGCGGCGTTTGGAGTCTATCAATTGGTGGGTTGAGGAGCGGCAGCCAGCCATCTTGAGCGCACGCGAAAGGTCTCCCCTGCGCCCGATGGCATCACACAGGTGGGAGATTTCTCGCTGCGGCTCGAAATGACAGATTTCGGGAGTGGCTGCCTCCCCTGAAACCTGTCATTTCGAGGCTGCAGACGAAAAGGCCGCCCCTCGCGTTCCGTGTTACACCAACCACTGCCCATCGCGCATCAGGTCGCGACCGGACAGCTCGTTCGACTCGCGCCAGGCCTGGATACGCTGCGGCGTGATGCGGAACCAGCAGTATCTGGTGGTCAATGTGCGCGGATCGAAGCCGGTGCGCTTGGCGAAGCTGTCCCCCTGCTCCGTCGGCAGTGCGTCGATCTCGATGACGGCGACGGAGCCGTCGATCATCGTGACGTCGCGGGTGTCGCCGAGGCCCAGCCGGACCGCTCCGGTCGCCGCCATGTTGCGGCCAGTCGGGCTGTCGGCTGGCGTGGCCAGCAGCAGCGACGCGCCGTCCCAATCGAACGACAGGGGGATCAGGAACGGCTCTCCGGTTGGGGAGGCGGTCGCGACCCACAGGTCGACATCGTGGGCGAGCCGATGCTCAGTGTCTTGGCGGCGCTGCGCGTGTGTGCGCGATTCGGGTCTCATCGGTCCTGCAGCACGCCGACGACATTGCCGTCGGCGTCTGACACGGTTGCCACGACACGGCCACCACCGACCTCGCGGGGCGGCTGCTGAACCGTCGCGCCGGCGGCGGTCAGCTCAGCCAGCTTGGCTTCGATGTCCGGCACTTCCCAATAGGCGACCGGCGCGGGCATCCCCTGCTCCTTGCCGCCCGGTACGAGGCCGACGTGCTCTCCGGCTACGTCGTAGCCAACGTAGTACGGGCTATCCTGCGCCGGTGCAACGCCGAGCAACGCGGTGTAGAACGTTTTGGCCGCGTCCACATCGCTCACGGCATGCAGAATAGTCTTGATACCCTTGGTCTCGGAACTGGTCACGGGTCCTCCTGACTGAGCCGTTCGTTCGCGGCACCTGTCTGGCATGGCTCGTATCGAGCGCTCATAATGGTGCCGAGGGGCCACATCTGCCCCTTCATCACCCTGACGAAATGCAGCACAGAAATGTGACACAGGTGCAGGATACTGACACACGCGCAGCACAGTTTGAGACGCATCGCCCGCATCTCCGCGCGGTGGCGACACGATTGCTGGGGTCGCCGACCGAGGCGGATGACGCCGTTCAGGAGGCGTGGCTGCGGTTCGATCGGGCCGACGATACGCAGATCGAGAACCTGGGTGGCTGGCTGACGACGGTCGTCAGCCGCATCTGCCTCGATCATCTGCGGTCGCGCTCGTCGCGCGGCGAAGAGCAGGTCGATGCTGAGCTGCTGGAGGTTGGCGATGGTGACCCGGGCCCAGAGGATTCCACGATTCTGGCCGAGTCAACAGCCGAGGCCCTGGCAGTTGTGCTGGATGCACTGACGCCGATCGAGCGCGTGGTTTTCGTGCTGCACGATGTCTTTGCCGTGCCGTTTGAGGAGATAGCCGCGGTCGTCGATCGCACGCCGGCCGCTGCTCGCCAGATTGCGAGCCGGGCTCGACGACGCGTGCGTCCTGCTGTCGACACGCCAGATCCGCAAGCGCTGAATGCGCAGCGTGAGCTGGTGAGTGCGTTCTTCGATGCTGCGCGGAACGGTCGGTTGGAAACGCTGCTCCACCTGCTCGCGCCGGACGTGGTGGTTCGGGCGGACGCCGCAGCGGTTGCGCTGGGCACCAGCCCGGAGACGGTCGGCGCGCGCGTCGTCGCGGAGTGGTTCTCCGGTCGGGCGGCCGCGGCGCGTCTGGCACGCGTCGACGGCCAGTGGGGCGCAGTCTGGGCACCGGGCGGCAAGCTGCAGGTTGTCTTTCGCTTCACGCTAGCGGACGATGCGATCGCCGGGATTGAGCTGATCGGCGATCCGCAGGCACATGCGGCGCTCGACGTGGACATCGAGCGCCATCAGCGGCGCGGGCGATCGAGCAATACGCGCTGAATCGACGCGACCCGCGCGAATGCCTGCTACCATGCCGCGAAACGCGACGCTGCAACAGGTGGGGGTGCGAAATGGGGCAGCCCGCATCGGCGGTGTTTCCCTGGTCGGTGGTGCCCGAGCCGGGTGCCGGAGAGAAGCGCACAGGCTACATCCGCTGGCGCGATGACGCATTACGCGGCTGGCAGTGGCCATACATCGCCGTGCGCGGCCATGAGCCGGGCCCGGCGGTGGCGATCACGGCGGCGGTGCATGGCGGGGAATACCCAGGCATCCTCGGCGCGCTGCGGCTGGCCCGTCTGTTGCAACCCGAACGCGTCTCCGGGTCGCTGCTGATCCTGCCGGTCGTCAACCAGTCGTCCTTCTGGGCGCGCTCGGCGTTCCTCACCCCGCCCGACGGCAAGAACCAGAATCGCGTCTTCCCCGGCAACGCCCTCGGCACCGCCACCGAGGTGTTGGCCTGGCGGCTGATGGAGGAGGTCGTTGGCCCGGCCGACGTGCTGATTGATCTGCACAGTGGCGATGTCTTCGAGACGCTGGCTGCCCACGTCGTGCGCTACGAGATGGGCGATGCGGAGACCGATGCGCTGACGCAGGCGATGTGCGACGCGTTCGGGCTGCCGTTCGCAATCACCTATCCGCGACCGACTCGTTCGGGGAGCCTGTCGGCGAACGCCGCGCTATCCGGCGCTGCGACGATTGTGGTTGAGGTTGGCGGCAATGGGCTGGCGAGCGACGAAGATGTTCAGACGGTCTTTCAGGGGCTGATCAATGCGCTCCGCGTGGCCGGTGTGCTCGGCGGGCTGGTGCCTGAGACGGACGTGCGCTGGTTGCAGGCCGGCTGGCAGCTTATTGCGCCGGCCGATGCGCTCTGGCGTTCGGCGGTGACGGTCGGCACGCCGGTGACGAAGGGTAATGTGCTGGGCACGCTGACCGATCAGCTCGGGGAGGAGCTTGCTCATCCGACCGCCGAGGTCGACGGCATAGCGCTCTATACAATGAGCTCGCTGGCGGTGCGCGATGGTGATCCTCTCGTCTATGTCGCGCCGCCGCTCGATCGCGAGAGGAAGGGTGCCGGCCTGACCTCGGTTGGTTGACAGAGGGGGTGGAGGACCAGGCCGGTCAGGGGTGGAGCGGCGTGACCGCGCCGTCCGTTCAGTGGAAGGTTCGCGGGGGTGGGGGGACTCCCCGCGCGGTGATCGTTCGCTATTCCGTGGCGCTCTCGGTGCTTCGTTGCATTCCGGTGGCCATGCGCCGACGGGTTCCGGACCATCGCATCCGGCAAGAACCGGGTATGCTCATATACTAGGCGGGTACTCAGTGACTGGGTATCCGTCGTGAGGACAGTTGGGTGATTCCGGCTGGACGGCCTGATCCCTGTCCGGAGGGACAGGCGGCGCATGGAGGGGGCAATGTCGTGCTGATCTTCGACCGGCTTGTGCTGGACGTCGCGTACCTCGATCGCGCCATATCCTTTTACACAGACATGCTCGACTTTGAGCTGGTGACGACGGCAGATTGGCACGGCCACCGGACGGCGCTCGTCCAGCTCGGCGCACTCCATCTGCTGCTGCTCGAACAGCCAAATAGCGCGAACCCCCTGAATCTGCCAAAGTCCGGCCCGGTGATGACGCTCTCAGACGCGCACATCGACGATCGCTACGCCGTGCTCGAAAGAGCCCACGTCGAGATCCTGGCCCCGATCGCCGCCTCCCCCTGGGGTGGCCGGTCGTTCCTGCTGCGTGACCCCGATAGCTACCTGATCGTGATTCAGGAACCAGCCAGCTAACGCAGATTCGCACCCACCGCATTCGTAGGGGGCAGTGCTCGCGCTGTCCGTCGCGGGGAGCCAACGCCCAAGGGGCACCCGGGCCATGGCGACCCCCGCGCCGAATAAGCAGACCCTCGGAGAGCGACGTGTCTTCCGCTCCCTCCGTACGGACAGGACCCGGGTCCTGTCCGTACGGAGACATAAGCGGCCGTCGCGCTTTTCGACGCGCTGCAGGATCGCGCGGGAGAGTCGCCTCACGGCGATGACAGCGCCAGCGCTGTCCGTACGGAAGAATGGCGAGATCAGGTTGTTGGCTGGCGTTCTTCTGTGTTCTGCTCTTGGGCAGGTGCATGAACGCAGGACGGCGAGGGCTGCGCCGAGGGCCAGCACGGATGTCGCCGATGGAAATGACGTTGGCGAGCGGCCAGCCTTCCGGGATGGCGATGCTCGCGGAACAGCAGGCGTGTGTCGTCATCGGCGATGATGCTATTGGTGAGCACCCAGTCGTCACCGGGTTCGGCCGCCTCAGCGCGTTCGACGGTCTCCAGCTTGCCGGCTCGGTCCAGTGCTGCTTCGGTTGAGGGCATGAAGCCGCCGTTGGCGATGATAACCAGCGCATTCAGAGCCGCGCCGATGGCCATGATCTTCATGCCGGGGATGCTCAGGTTCAGCAGGATCGCCGCCAGGCTGGCCAGCACGGTGCCGATGTAGATGTACTGGCCGTTGTCCTGTATGAAGCTGCGCGTGCCGAGGAGCGGTGTGAAGATCAGGACCTGGACGAATGCCGCACCGAAGAAGAGGGGCAGCGCCCGCAACCGCGCCTGGTGCGCCTGGCCGAGCGACCCGCCGGTCAGATAGCCAACAATGAGCGCCAAGCCAATAGCAAGCAGCAGGATCATGAGGAGGCAGTTGCAGTCGCGCGTTCGTTGGCCGGTTCGTGCTCGCTGTTGATTGAACGAACCTTCGACCACTTGTCGACCACCTGCAGGAAGCTTCCCACGACCTGCGGATCAAACTGCGTCAGCGCGCTACTGCGAATCTCGTCGATCGCGACCTGGCGGGGCAGGCCATCGCGGTATGGGCGCGAGCTCGTCATCGCGTCGTAGGTGTCAGCGACGGCGATGATCCGTGATGCCAGCGGGATGCGCGCGCCAACGAGGCCATCCGGATAGCCCTTGCCATCCCAGCGCTCGTGATGCGACCGGACGATGCTCATCTCGTGGCGGAACTGACTGTACGGCTTGAGCAGTTGCTCCCCGACCACTGGGTGCGACTTCATCTGCTCCCATTCTTCGTCGGTCAACTTGCCGTCCTTGTGCAGCACTTCGTTGCCGATGCCGATCTTGCCGATGTCATGGACGCGGGCGGCCAGCCGCAGGCGCTCCATGTCGCGCTCGTTCAGTCCGTGGACTTCAGCGATCTGCATGGATAGCTCGGCGACCCGTCGGGAGTGGTCGGCGGTGTAGGGATCCCGGCGGTCGATGACATCGGCCATCGTGATCATCGCTTCCTGCGTCTGGCGCTGCAAGCGATGGATCATCTCGAAGGCAATGAAGGTGGTAACTGCCGGAATGATCAGCAGCGGGGCAAGGGCTGGGACAGTTTCCCAGACAACGGCGAGCAGCACACCGACGACTTCCAGACAGATGAACGGCAGCGTGACCGGCGTGTCGTTCGTCAGCCAGATGTACTTCAGCGATCGGTTGCCGATCAGCGCCAGAGTGATGTCGGTCAGCAGGACGTTGATGGAATAGAAGGCAAGCACCATCGCGATGACGATGACCAGCGTCAGGAGCGTGGCGGGTGCATCGGTGACGCGCGTGTTCCCGAAGGCCAGATACCAGATCAGTCCGGTCAGGCCGAAGGTTAGCGCGAAGTTTGATGCGTTGAACAGGATCGAGAGCAGCTGCTTGCGATTGCGGAGATCAGCAATGATGACGGTGGTCATGCCGACGATCGCGGCAATCGGGTACGGAAGCATGAAGACCATCGCCATGTACGCGACGGTTGAAAAGCTCGTTTCGCCGCCGATGACGAGTGGAAAGTCGATGAACTCGAGCGCCAGGCTCGCCAGACCGAGCACAACGGCGGTCACCAATACCGACCGCGTCAGCTCGACATCAACGATGAAAAGTGATGTGCCGAGGAGAGCGACCGTCGCTGCGGTCAACGTCAGGATGAAGATGATTGCGCTGACCGGGAAGCTCCTGCGCACCAGGTGCTCCATTCCATGCGAGTCCGTGCGAGGTCGGATCGTAATACAGGTTGATGCAAATACCTGCTGCACGGCAGTACTCGTGAACTTCGGCGTAGACGATCACTCTATATGGTACAGATGATCCCGGTTTCGCGCACGAGGAATTGCTGCGGATCCGGCAATTGCCGGGGGCCTTTGGATAGATATGGTGCGTTCAACTCGTTACAGGATCTTATGCGGCGCGCCGGATGCGATAACGAGAGAGAGCAGTCCCGCGATCCAGAACAGCGTCGGACGAACGCGAACGATCAGCTTCTGCACGACAGTATCTCCTTCAGAATCAATGTTCGTGTGACAGACGACGGCGGTTAGATCGAACCTAGAGGATCTTGTGCGGTGCTCCCGAAGCGATAACGAGCGAGAGCAGGCCGGCAATCCAGAACAGTGTCGGTCGCATGCGGGCGATCAGCTTCTTCATCACAGTTCCCTTCAACGCTGTGAATGGCGGATCTTCAAGTTGGGTGGCAGAATTAGAGGATCTTGTGTGGAGCGCCGGACGCAATCACCAGTGACAGCAGGCCGGCAATCCAGAACAGGGTCGGGCGAACGCGAGTGATCAGCTTCTGCATCTCTATGCTCCTTCGAGGGGTTATGACGTGCGAACGTGACAGCGCGTGTGGCTCTACAGGATCTTGTGCGGTGCGCCGGATGCGATCACTAGTGACAGCAGGCCGGCAATCCAGAAGAGCGTTGGGCGAACACGGGTCATGAGCTTCTGCATGTGGTTTTCTCCTTCGGAATCGAGATTTACGTACCGAGCGAATGCCAATCGGTCGACGTTAGAGGATCTTGTGCGGCGCTCCCGAGGCAATGACGAGCGAGAGCAGACCGGCGATCCAGAACAGCGTTGGGCGAACGCGGATGATGAGCTTCTGCACGGGGCAACCTTTCACGGGCTCAGGCTTACGGACTTGACAGATGGGTGGATTTACAAGATCTTATGAGGTGCGCCGGACGCGATGATGAGCGAAAGCAGACCGGCAACCCAGAAGAACGCGGGACGGACGCGGGAGAATCGAGAAGTCATTACCTGGCTCCATCTACGTAACACGACGCGTGTTACGATCAACCGAAGAGTCCGTTGAGCGTGAGAATCTTGTGCGGAGCGCCGGACGCAATGATGAGTGACATCAAACCGGCGATCCAGAACAGAGCGGGGCGGATGCGAATAACCTGTCGACGCATGAAATCCTCCTTGTGCGGCTTGCGTGTTACGATCAACCGAAGAGTCCGTTGAGCGTCAGAATCTTGTGTGGAGCGCCTGAAGCAATGATGAGTGACATCAGACCGGCGATCCAGAACAGCGCAGGGCGGACACGAATAAGTTGGCGACGCATGAAATCCTCCTTGAGACAAACGACGAACGGTGTACCGATCGGTTGGTGTTCTCGGGGTCACAAGATCTTATGCGGAGCTCCCGAGGCTATGACGAGTGATACGAGGCTTGCTGACCAGACCAGTGCTGGCCACAGACGTTTGAGGTGCGACATGTGTTGACCCAATCCCCCTTAGATGAATAAACTGTAACCCCGTTTTTGACGTTGACACTACACTATCAGAATCAGCGTGGCGCGGCAATCGCGTCGGGCCGTATTCGTGTACGCGAATTCTGCGCCAGGTGCGGAACGCTGAAATTGTATCTGCTATACATGACGCCCGCGCCAAATCGCATTCCGTGTGGAACCTGACCTGAACCGGGTACCATTGCTCCGGGCCACGCATGCCCCGGTCTATCCGCTTCGAAAGAAACCGGGAGAGCCACCGCAATATGGATGCCTGGATGTACATCGTTATCGTTGGGATGTTCGTGCTGGCCGCTGTTGGTACGGTCTGGATCACCCTCTGGACGATCAAGCGCACCGGCGGATACCGTCGTCCCGAGCCACCCGATCAGACACGCAAGCCGGAATAGCTCGATCGTGGCAGATGCCTGACTCCGTCACTCCCCTCGCGCGCGACCTCGCCGCTGCTCGCGATGCGCTGACTCAGGGCGACGACGCCCGAGCGGCGGCAATCTGCGACGCACTGCTGGATCGCTATCCGTCGTATGCCTCCGCCTGGCTCGTTCGTGCCGACATCGCGTTGCACCGTGACGATGCCAATGCTGCGGAAGCTGGCTATGCCGCTGCGCTGGCCGGACGACCGGACTGCTCGGCTGTCTGGTTCGGCCTCGGCCGAGTCGCCGAGTTGCGTGGCCGGCTCGATGACGCTCTTGCATTCTGTCAAGTCGCCTGGGAGCTTGCGCCGCAGCATCGCAACCTCCGGGCGCACCTCACCCGCCTGTCCTCCGAGCGCACCGGCGTGGATGGCGTGCTGCAGCTATCCAGCCCGGCGCTGGCGACGCTCCACGCGCAGGCCGGTCGGCACGAGCGAGCGGCACGCGAATTTCAGGCAGCGCTCGCTCGCCTCCCCGATCGTGTCGATCTGCGCCTGGGCTTGCTCGCCTCGCTCTGGCATCTGGGGCTCGATGACGATGCCGCCTCGGTGGCCGATGCGGTTCTGCAGTCGCACCCGCTCGCCGCGCCCGCTTTGCTGATTCAGGCAGACATCGACCAGCGTAGCGGCCCCGGCATCCTCGTCGATCGGCTGGTGCGTCGCCTGCGTGCGGTTGATCCGGCCGGCGATCTCGTCCAGTCCACTCAGGATGCACACCCGCAGATCGACCTGAGCTGGCTTGCGCCGGCTTGAGGCCGGGACGCGAAGGCCGTGTGATAGGCTTTTTCGCTGGTCGCGACTGGGCGATTGTCCGCCCACGCGACTGTTCAGAGGCGGTCATGACAAGGGATGCAGGGAGAAGACGGGTGGCATTAGAACGGACGCTGATCATTCTCAAGCCCGACGCTGTCCAGCGTGGTTTGATCGGTGAGATCCTGGGTCGAATCGAGCGTCGGGGCCTGAAGTTTGTCGGGCTCAAGCTGATGCAGATCGATGCCGAGCTGGCCGAGCGCCACTACGGCGTCCACAAGGGCAAGCCGTTCTACGAGGGGCTGATCGAGTACATCACCTCCGGGCCGGTCATTGTCGGTGTCGTCGAAGGTCCGTCGGCGATTGATGCCGTGTCCAACCTCGTTGGCGCGACCAACCCGGTCGCCGCTGCGCCCGGCACGATCCGCGCCGATTTCGCGGTCACCATCGGTCGCAACCTGATCCACCGCTCCGACGCCGCCGACACGGCTGCCCACGAGGTCAGCATCTTCTTCAGCGAGGATGAGATCAACGCCTGGGACCGCGACGTCGATCGCTGGATCATCGAGGACTAGCGTCAGGCTGAGTGGGTTGTCAACGCCAAACTGGCAGGCGCGGCAACATCCCCTTTCTTCTGTCATTTCACGCCTGGGAGCCAACGCCCAAGGGGCACCCGGGCAGCCGAGAAATCACCCCTGCGTTGGACTGAGTCAGACGGGCGGGAGATCTCTCACTGCGGTTCAAGATGACAGGATAAGGGGTTGGTTGCCATTTCAGCGGGCCGTCATTGCCGGCAATGTCGAGCAGTTCGGTCCGGCAGCCAATCCCGCCCTCTGTCATTTCACGCCCAGAGGGCACCCGCGCAGCCGAGAAATCTCTCCAACGTTGGACTGAGTCAAACGGGCGGGAGATCTCTCACTGCGGTTCGAGATGACAGGAATCGGGGTTTGCTGCCGGCCGGACAATCTGACATTGACAGCGCACTGAGTACAGGCAATGCAACGCCCCACTGGTCATGATCGGTGGGGCGTTCGCTGTACGGCCAGATTGGCCCGCCGCTATGAATCGACGCGGTAGATGCGCGTCTGCTGGCGGTTCCAGCGATTCTGCAGGCGCGACATTGATCGGCGGGCGTCGCGGAAGTTGTAGTCGTCTCCGATGTCTTCGCGCAGGATCTCCGGGCGCCCGGCGAACTTCTCGGTGTTGGCCATCGAGAGCGCGTCGACGCGCAACTGCATCCAGTGCGTCTCGGTAAACAGGTCGGTGCCATCGGTCATGAAATACAGGCCGAAGTTTGGTGACAGCGTGATGCCGAAGACTCCGGAGCGCTCAACGTTGTCGACGATGAGCGGGTAGCCGGCCGTGGATCGACCGCGATACTCGTCCGACGCGGCCACCAGCAACGGCAAGACCTGTGAACGGAGCTCGTTCAGCCGGGTAATCGGATCGACGGTCGGCTCAGAAGCGGTCACGACGGCTGTCTCCGTCTGCTCGCTACCGGTGTCCTGATTGGTTGTTTCGCTCGCAGACATGTCCCCACCCCTGTTCCGGGCGTTCCGTACATTCGCCCACGTATCCGCTAGTATGGCAACTTGCTGGCGAACCTGTCCAGCCAACCGTGCAACGATCATGCCTTTGCCGTCTGTGCGGCCGATCTGTTCGGCCCGACAATCCGCACGCCGAGCAGGCGGAAGAACCAGTCGACGGAGAATCCAACCAGCATCGAGAAGATGATCGTGCCGATGCCGAAGTCGCCGCCAAGGATGATGCCAAACACGACCGCTGTCACTTCGATCATCCAGCGGGCGATCCCCAGACGCAAGCCGGTGCGGCGATGGACGACCAGCATGAACGAGTCGCGCGGACCGGCACCGAAGCCGGCCTTGATATATAGCGCCGACCCCAGCCCGATGACGATGACCGACGCCAGCAGCATCGCGATGCGCACCGGATAGCTCTCGGCTTCAGGAATGACACCGCTCCACAGGATGAGATCGAGGAACGAGCCGATCAGGATCATGTTCGCCAGCGTGCCGAACCCCGGCCGGATACCGCCTGCCCACGAGACGAGCAGCATGACGAGGCCGACGATCTGGGTAACGATGCCGATCGAGAGCGGCGTCTGGCGCGAAATGCCGTCGTGCAGCACGGTCCACGAGCTTGCGCCGAGGTTGCACTGTAGCGATAGCGCCATCGAGACGGCGAAGATGAACAGCCCGGCCAGGAGCATCAGCAGGCGCACGGGAAATGACGAGCGGTTGTCGATGGCCACGCCTTATAGCCCCTTGCGTCGGACGAGGGCATCGGGAGGTGCCTGCCCGGCCCCTGCCAGCTCGCGCTCGGGTTCGATGTACGGCGTGCGGTCAGGCTCGCTGAGCTCCGGGGCGTCGGGAGATTTCGGCCCGAGGCGGCTCGTCAGCCAGCGGCCCTGCCGGTAGCGCCAGATATTCATCATCATCAGGATGAAGTTGTCGGTTGCCATCGCCAGATAGACGCCACCCAACCCCAGCCCCAGCGTGATTGCGAAGGCATAAGCCAGCGGGATACGGAAGATCCACATCGATACACCGGTCGAGATCATCGGGAAGCGCGTGTCACCTGCGCCACGCAGTGCGCCAGCGAGGACAAAGCCGATCGCCTGAATTGGCTGGGCGAAAGCGATCACCCGCAACGCGGCAACGCCGGCGTCGATGATCGTCTGACGATCATCGCCGGTGGCTGATAGCTCCATGATCGGCGTGGCGAAGAGAAAGAACGCCGCGCCCATGACCGACATCCAGACGACGCAGGCGCGCGTCGCGGTGAGGGCTGCGGCCTTGGCTCGCTCGGGATTTTTCGCGCCCAGCGATTGCCCGACCAGCGCCGTGGCAGCCATCGAGAAGCCGAAGCCCGGGAACATCGACAGGAAGACGGCATTCTGGGCGATCTGGTGTCCGGCGGCGACGGCTGTGCCGAGCATGAAGACGATGACGACGAACAGAATCTGCCCACCCGAGCGCAGCAGCGATTCCCCCATCGAGGGGATGCTGATGTCTGCCAGACGCTTCAGATAATAAAGATCCGGCAGCCAGCCGTCGCGACCGGCGATCGAGATGCCCTGCATGCCGCGCAGCAGCAACCAGCCCATGATCGCCGCGCCGGCCATGCGCGAGACGACCTGTCCGATCGCCGCGCCATCCAGCCCCAATCCGGGGATCGGCCCGAATCCGAAGATCAGCGGCAGGGCAACGACGACATTCAGCACGTTGATGCCGGCGGTGACCAGCATTGGTGTGCGGGTGTCGCCGACGCCGCGCAACGCGCCGCCGAGGATGAACATCATCGCCATGAAGACGTAACCGATTGAGGAGATGCGCTGGAATCGCGCCCCGGCGTCGATGACGTTCGTCTCTGCGCCGAGCATTGCCAGCATCGGATGCGCCAGCGCGAAGACGATGATCGCGACGACGATCGACAGGACGAGCCCGGCTGCCGTCGATTGCTTGGCTGCGATGTTGATCCGGTGGTGCTCGCCAGCGCCGAACGCGTGCGCGACGATGACGGTCGTGCCCATCGACAGCGCGAAGAATGCCGAGATGAACAGCATCTGTAGCTGCTGTGATGCGCCAACCGCCGCGACCTCGGCCGATCCGATCCGACTCACCATCAGGATCGTGATCATGCCCAGCACGCTCTGGAGCAGGTTCTCAAGGATCGACGGCCAGGCGATGCGAATGACATCGCGCCGGATCTGTCGTTGGTCGAGACCGTCGTCTTCGTGTGTTATGTCATGTGAGCCATTCGCGCTGGCCATCGAGAAGCGACGTCGAATCGACACGAGGGAAAATCTCCGCTAGATATACGACGCGCGCCCCTGTCTGGGGGCGCGTGAATGACGAAGCCGAATAACCGAGTCAGGCTACCAGCCTGCTCTCGTTTGGTCAAACACGCAGAATCGTCGAACAATTCCGCGTCAGGTCCTTGCGCAGCATCCGGTTGTGCAAACTGGAGCCGAACACAAACCCGAAACGTGTACCTGTCCAAAAGGTCAGCATCCAGCCGTCCCGGAGGACGGTTGCCAGATCCCCAATCGGCCATGAAACCGCATGCGTGCGCCAGGTAGGATTAACGCTGGCTTTTTGCCAGGCGGGCATGTGTGCCAGTATGTCAACTGGCTCAGTGCGTGTCCGTTGTGTCAGCAGCCCGTTCTGCATCTGGCAGCAGTCACCGAAGGGAAAGATAGCGTATGTCGACGTCGACAGACACCATGGTCTCCGAGAATCCTGCCACTGCCGCCACGGATCAACCGATCATCAAGGCGACCGGGGTTATCAAGACATATCATACCGGTAAGGTCAGCGTCCCGGCGCTGCGTGGTCTCGACATCCAGGTTAATCGTGGCGAGATGGTCGCGATCATGGGCGCTTCCGGCTGCGGTAAGACAACGCTGCTCAACTGCCTGTCTGGTCTGGATACGATTGATGAGGGCGAGATCCTCATCGCCGGCCAGGACCTCGCTCACCTGCCGGACGACGACCGCACCGAGTTCCGCGCCCGCAATATGGGCTTTGTCTTCCAGTTCTATAACCTGCTGCCGGTCCTTTCGGCGGCGGAGAATGTCGAGCTGCCGCTGCTTGTGTCCGGCGTCAAGCCGAAGCAGGCGCGCGAGCGCGCGCTGAAGATCCTCGACCGCGTTGGACTCGGCGAGTGGGCAAACCACAAGCCGGCCGAGCTCTCCGGCGGTCAGCGGCAGCGCGTCACGATCGCACGCGCCCTGGTCAACGAGCCGGCCATCGTCTGGGCCGACGAGCCGACTGGTGACCTCGATAGCGAAACGGCCGATGACGTGATGGATCTGATGATCGAGCTGAACAAGACGCAGCAGCAGACATTCGTCATCGTCACCCACGACCCGCGCATCGGCGCAATGACGAACCGCATCGTCCGGATGAGTGACGGACGCGTCATTTCCGATGGCCTTCCTGCCGATCACTAGCCAACAACGTCACGCGTTCGCGTCGGATGTAAGGACAGCGCAGTCCAGCGTGCCTGAGGGGGACCTTCGTGGATAGTATTTTCGGGCTGTCGATGACGACAATCATGATCGTGGTCCTCGCGATCATGGGGTTATGTCTATTGACAACCGTCGTCATCGCACTGAAGAATCCAGTCATCTTCCGGATGGCGATTCGGAATATTCCGCGCCGCAAAGCCCAGACCGTCCTGATCATGGTCGGTCTGATGCTGGCGACACTGATCATCGCCGCCTCACTGACCACCGGTGATTCGATCGACCACTCCATCACCAGCTCGACCTATAAGGGCCTCGGTCAGGTCGATGAGACGGTCGCGTTCGTCGGCAACTCCGGCGGCGAAGGCACGATCGCCGTCAACAACCTGCCGATCGATGCCTCCATTGCCGATCAGCTTGAGGCTGCGCTGGCCGACAATCCTGATATTGAAGCGGTCATGCCGGTGCTGACCGAATCTGTGCCGATTCTCAACGTCGATAAGCGCCTCTCGGAGCCGTCCGTAGTCATGACCGGCGTCGATCCGGCCCGCGTCGAAAGCTTCGGTGGCCTTGAGACGCCGAACGGTGACGCGATCGACTTCGCTGCGCTCACGGCGCAGACCGAGCCGCTCCCCGCTGATGCCGCCGCGTTGCTCGAGCAGTTCGCCGCAGAGGTACCGGGCGGTCTCTCGATCGACCCGGCATCGCTCGTGGTCCACCCCGTCGTCATTTCGCAGGATCTGGCGAAGGAAATCGAAGCGTCCGAGGGCGACCTGCTCGTCTTCTTCTACAACAATCAGCCGCAGCCGGTGCGCGTTGCCGCAATCGGTCGCGGTTCGCTGATGACCGGTTTCTCCGCCAGTGCGCAGGATTCTCGAATTCTTGGCTTCACCATGCCGCTTGCTGACGTGCAGCAGATCATCGGCCTGGAGGGCAAGGCCCGCTTCATCGCCATCTCGAACCGCGGCGGTATCGAGGACGGTGCAAACCTGACCGATAGCGTCATGCCGGCGATCAAGGACGCCGTCGCCGGGCTGGAGAACGGCGATCAGCTCGGCGTGAACCCAATCAAGCAGGATGCGATCAAGGGTGCCGAGACGTTCGGCAACATCTTCATGAGCCTGTTTATCGTGCTGGGCCTGTTCTCGGTTGCTGCCGGTATCCTGCTCATCTTTCTGATCTTCATGATGCTGGCTGCAGAGCGCCGTTCGGAGATGGGCATGGCCCGCGCGGTCGGCATGAAGCGCGGCCATCTCGTGCAGGGCTTCATCGCCGAAGGGACGGCCTATGATCTCGGCGCGGCGCTGCTTGGTGCGGCGGCTGGCGTTGGCGTCGCCTTCGCGATCGCGATCATCATGAGCCGGATGGTCGGCGACTTCTTCTCGATCAGCCCGCACGCCACCTGGCGCTCGCTGGTTGTCGCCTACGCGCTGGGTGTGTCGGTCACCTTCCTGACGATCATCTTCGCGTCGGTGCGCTCCAGCCGCCTGAATATCGTGGCCGCAATCCGCGACCTGCCCGAGGAAGTCAACTTCAGCCGCGGCAAGCGCCCGGCCTGGACGTGGTGGTCGAAGCTGCCGCGCATTGGCCCGTCGATCGGCATCTCGCTGATCAGCATCCTCTGGTTCCCGCTGGAGGTGATCTGGAATATCCTGCTGATTCCGGTGAAGCTCATCGTCTGGCTGCTGCGCATCCTCGCCCACAATGTCGGCTGGGGCCCATTCCTGACCGTCGTCGGTGCGCTGCTGATGCTCAGCGGTGTGGCCGAGAAGAGCATCTTCCAGTTCTCGACTGGCCTGACATTCGTGGCGCTGGGTCTGTCCCTCTTCCTCAGCCGCTACCTGCCGAAGCGCCCGGTCTACACGTTCTTCGCGGCGCTCATGCTGATCTTCTGGCTGCTGCCGCAGAATTGGTCAAATGCCATTCTTCCTGATCTGGGAAACGGCGGCTTTGAGATGTTCTTTGTCTCCGGCCTGTCGATGGTGACGTTCTCGACGCTCATCATTATGTGGAATGCCGACATGGCCGTTGGCATCATCTCGATGTTTGGCCGGACATTCTCGCGCTGGCTGCCGGCTGTCAAGACCGCCATCGCCTACCCGCTCTCCTCGAAGGGCCGTACCGGCCTGACGATCGCGATGTTCTCGATGGTGATCTTCTCGCTGGTGACGCTGACGACGATCAACGCCAACTTCGTCGAGCTGTTCTCGACCGATCAGGCCGACGCGGGTTGGGACATCTCAGTCACGACCAACCCGGCCAATCCGATCAGTGACCTGAAGGGTGCGCTGGCCGGCAGCGATGTCAATGTCGACGACTTCCAGGCGGTCGGACGCGTGGATAGCATCGCCTTGGAGAATAGCGAGATTCGCAACGTCGGCAGCGAGGACTGGAAGCGCGCGGTCGTGAGCGGAATGGACGCAGCATACATGGATGCTGCTGACATCCCACTGGAGGCTCGCGCCCCCGGTTACGCCACGGATGCCGACGTGTGGGCGGCGCTGCGTTCTGGCGAGAAGGTCGCGATCGTTGATGCCAACACCTTTACGGCAGACGAGTTCGGGAACGACCCGGACGCCTTCGCCGCGCCGAAGGATGTCAGCATCGTGAACGGCACCTTCCCTGCTTTCCAGATCGAGGTCAACAGCCTCCAGTCGGGTGCGACCGAAACCTGGACCGTGATCGGTGCAATCGATTCCAAGGTGAGTACGCTATTCGGCATCTACACCTCGGATCAAGTGTTCGCTTCGGCATTCCCCCAGGCGGACTCCTCGACTCTGTTCGTCCAGCTGTCGCCGTCGGCACAGGGCAACGCCGACTCGATCGCGAAGCAGATCGAATCGGCCCTACTCACGAGCGGCGCGCAGGCCGATTCGATTCAGGACATCCTGGAGAGCTTCGTTGCTGTCCAGAACGGCATCTTCAAGCTGCTGCAGGGCTTCATGGGCCTGGGCTTGTTCGTCGGCATTGCCGCGCTGGGTGTGATCTCGTTCCGCTCAGTCGTCGAGCGCCGTCAACAGATCGGCATGTTGCGCGCGATCGGCTACCAGCGTGGCATGGTGGCAACGTCGTTCCTGCTTGAATCGCTGGTCATCGCTGGCCTGGGCGTAATCAGCGGCACCGTGCTGGCTCTGATCCTCTCCTACAACCTGATCAACGCTGACGACTTCTCCGAAGGTCAGACCTTCACCGGCTTCGTCATCCCGTGGGGCACGGTCCTCTTCTTCGTGATCGCCTCACTCGTCGCCGCCGCGATCATGACCTGGATCCCAGCCCGCAAGGCGTCGTCGGTCCCGATCGCCGAGGCGCTGCGCTACGAATAACCCCATCAGCACAATGTTCCACGTGAAACGGGCGGCCCACATGGGTCGCCTGTTTCGCTTAGCTGCGTGTGGTGTTCCACGTGAAACATCGCTTGACTTCCCCATCGTCTCGTACGGACAGGACCCGGCCCGTCCTCGCCGTGAGGCGACCCGTCGTTTGGATGGTCCCGCCCTGGTGCAACGCCACCGCATCAGGTCCGAAAGGTAGGGGCGTATCGCATACGCCCGGCCAGAAACACGATCATCCGGCACG
>JAMLIA010000069.1 GCA_023954495.1 Thermomicrobiales bacterium
CAGCATGCGCTGGACGATGCTCGGGTCGCGCTCGCGCAGGGCGACGACAGCCCAGAAGCCGGCGGCGATGACGAGCGTGATGATCGTGAAATAGAGGTAGTAGACGCCGAACAGCCCCTGCAGGAAGAAGACAACGCCGAGCAGCACGTACCAGCGGGCGCGGACGGCGCGCCAACCGCGTGGCTGCGGCTCGGTCGCCGCGTCGTCTGCAGAGCGTGCGGGTCGCGGGATAGCGATCCGGCGCAGGCAGAGCAGCGCCAGCGGTGGCCACTGCGCCGAGAGGACGTTGAGATGCTCCAGGTGCGACATGCGTGACGGGGCGAAGGCATAGGCGATGCCGGCCACCAGCGCGGCGGCGCGGCTGCCGGTGATGTCGTAGGCCAGCAGGTACATCGCGAAGCCGGTCATGAAGAACGCCATCAGCACGGCGATGTTGTCGGCCAGCACGGCGTTGCTGGTGATGGCCATGATCGGGATCACCAGCGCCGACTGGCCGAACAGGTGGTCGGCGAAGGCCAGCGTGTTGTGCCACGGATACATGATGTTGGTGTCGAAGATGTGCAGCGGATCGGTCGTCAGCGCGTGCCAGTTCCAGCCGATCGTCCACGCTTGAAAGACCGGATCGCCCCAGGTTAGCAGCGTGTCCTGCATGTGCAGCACCAGCGGCCAGGTCATCACCACGCACGCCAACGCCAGCACAGCCGCAGCCGGCAGGTGGCGCAGGATCGTTTGGCGGAGGTTGGTTGGAGCGTCGTCGTTCACGAGAGGGAAGTGAACCATATGGGACCTCACCCCCGGCCCCTCTCCTCCGAGGAGAGGGGTGTCATCGGCGACAGAGTTTGGGTGCCGATCTCAGAAGAGGCAGCCAGTTTGCTGGCATCAGGACACCCCCTTTCCTCGGAAGAGCGGGGTGTTGTGAGACTGACGGGGTTGGGTGCCGATCTCAGAAGAGGCAGCCAGTTTGCTGGCATCAGGACACCCCCTCTCCTCGGAGGAGAGGGGGCCGGGGGGTGAGGTCCTACACCTGCACCAGTCCGCGCTGAATGGCGCGGGAGACGGCTTCGGTGCGGCCGCTGACGTCGAGCTTCTGGTAGATCGAGTTGGCGTGGAATTTCACGGTGCGCTCGGTGATGAAGAGCTCGGCGGCGATCTCCTTGTTGCGGAGGCCGCGGGCCATCAGCTTGAGCACGTCCAGCTCGCGGGAGGTGAGCTCTTCCTCGCGGCTTTCGCCACGCATGATGCCGCCGACGTGGCTGAGCAGCTTGCCGGCGACGGCTGGTTCCAGCAGCGAGCCGCCCATGTGGACGACGCGGATGGCGCGGAAGATCTCGTCGCGCGGTGCGCCCTTCAGCAGGTAGCCGCGTGCTCCTGCCTGAACGGCCTGCAGGATGCGCTCGTCGGTGTCGTAGGCGGTCAGGACGACGATCTTGGCCTCGGCGTCGCCTTCGCGGATCTGCTGGATCGCCTGGACGCCATCGACATTGGGCATCTGCAGGTCGATCAGGACGACATCGGGCTTGAGGCGGTTATAGAGCGCGATGGCTTCTGCGCCGTCGTTGCCCTCGGCGATGACGTTGAAATCCTGCTGGGCTTCGAGAATCGCCACCAGCCCTTCGCGAACGATGGGATGGTCGTCTACGACGAGGATATCGATCATGCGACGCGTCCTCTCCGGCCCCGAGTTACCAGGGGTAGCGGGTGTTGTGCTGTGCATTATGACCCCGATCCGTCACCGTGCGCATACGCGGCGGAGTCGGTTGTTGGGAGATCTGCCGTGCCCCACTGCGCCTCGAACGGCACCTCCACGCGCAGGGTTGTGCCGGCGGCGGACGAATCCACTGTCAGGATGCCGTGGAGCAGGCGGACGCGCTCGCGGATGGCGATGAGCCCGAATTTCCCGCCCGGCTTGCGGTTCTGCATGATGCCGTTGACATCGAAGCCCGAGCCGTTGTCGGTAATCTCCAGGACGATGTGCTCGCCGGTGCGGCGGAGCAGGACGCCGATGTGGGTCGCGTGGGCGTGGCGGGCGACGTTGTCGAGCGCTTCCTCGAAGATGCGGTAGAGGCTCAGCTCCAGGCGAGACGAGACGCGACCTCCGGCCGCCTCGGTGGTAAACGAGGTGCTGACCAGCCCGCTGGCTTCTTCCTTCTCGAACTGACCGAGCCGGTGCTGGAGTGCATCGGCCAGCGTCAGCTCCTGCAGTGCGCTCGCTCGCAGGTCGAGGACCGAGCGGCGGGCGTCCTCCAGGTTGGCGCGGGTGAGCTCCAGCGCGCGGTGCAGCTTCGCCTGCGCCTTCTCGGGGCGGCCTGGGAACATCTGCTCGGCGGCTTCGAGGTGGAGCGAGATCGCGGTGAGGCCCTGGGCGATGCCGTCGTGAATGTCGCGGGCCAGGCGAATGCGCTCCTCGGCCATGCCGAGCGAGTGCGATCGTGCGTAGAGCCGGGCATTTTCCAGCGCCAGCGCGGCGGAGTCGGCGATGCCGAAGGCGACGCGCAGCTGGTGGTTCGAGAAGTGGTAGGCGGCGTCGTGCGAGACGACCAGCGCGAAGCCGAGGCATTCATCGCGGACGAGGAACGGCACGGCCAGGACCGCGCTCGCGCAGAGCACGCGCGCCAGATCGTCCTGCACATCGCAGCTCATCATCTCCAGCGCGCATGGTTCGCGGGCGCTCATCGCGATCTGCTTGAGCAGCCGCGATGACTCGCCACTGGGGATGACCTGGCTGATGCGGGCGGTGTCGAGCTGCGAGCCGTCGCGGGCGACGTACGCCGAAGGTAGCAGCCGGGTGCGGTCCTCATCGAAGAGGTAGACGACGCAGGACGGCAGGCCGGTCGCGTCGGCGATGCCGCTGGCGACGCGCTGCAGAACGTCGTCGAGCACCAGCGAGGAGTTCGCGGCCTGCGATGCGTTCAGGATGAGCGAGACCTCGGTGCGGCGCTTCTGCTCCTCACGCAGCAGCTCGGCGTTTTCCAGCGCAATTGCCAGTTGGTCGGCGATGGTCGTCAGGACGTTGACATCCTGCTCGGAGAACGCGCCGACTTCGGGCGACTCGACGTTAATCACGCCGAGCAGCCGATCCTCGCGCAGCAGCGGCACGGCGATTTCGGAGCGGATGTGCTGGGTGGCTCCCAGCGAGATGTAGTTCGGGTTCGCGCGCACGTCGTCGATGACCACCGGCGTGCGGGCCGAGGCCGCCATGCCGACGATGCCATCCTTGCCGGCCCGGACGGTGAAGCCGATCAGATCGTCTGCGGCGTCAACGCCGGTGAAGGTCTGCAGGACGAGCTGGTCATCGGCCTGATTGGCCTGGAAGATCATGACCACGCTGTAGCCGAAGGCGGACTGGATCCGGCGGGCTGCCTCCTCAACCAGCTGCCGCGGGTCGCGGATCGTCGCGAACGCGCGGGCGATGCGGTTGATAACGATGAGCTGGTTGGCCTGGATGATCTGCGCCTGATAGAGCCGCGCGTTCTGAATCGCTGCACCTGCCTGTCGGGCGACTGCTGCCAGCAGCGCGCCGTCTTCGGTCGTAAACGTCCGCTGGTCGGAGAGGATCGCCATCAGGCCGATGATCGTGTTGTCGGCGATGATCGGGACGCCGATCCAGGCCCAGACGGTGTCCTGATCGATGCGTGGTGCGACGGTGATGCCGCGTTCACGGCAGGCGGCGACGTAATCGTCGAAGATGACCGGCTCGCCGCGCTCGATGACGAGGCGCGTCAGACCGATCCGGAGCGTGTCCTCGCCCTCGTTATCGACGCGGCGCCCGCCAAAATGGTGGTAGATCAGGCGCATTTCGCCTGGCTCGTTACTGAGCGTGGCAATGTAGAAGTTCGTGGTGTCAAACAGGCGACCGCACTGCTCGTGGATGATCGTTGCCAACTCGTCGAGCGAAAGCGTCGAGGCGAGGGCGGTCGAGACATCGTTGAGGATGGCCAGCTGCGTGATGCGGCGCTCGCGTTCGGCAGTCAGCCGCCGCGAAATCTCGTACCAGTACGACTCGCTGGGCTGAAATTCCGTATCGGCGATGAGGGCGCGCCCGAAGATGCTCGTAAACGGCGGGAGCTGCGTGGCGATCGATTCGTGGATGGGATCACCATTCTCGTCGAGCACAGGGCCGATGCCGTTGAGCAGGGCCTCGCCCAGCAGGCCGAGCGCGCCGGACGTGGCGGCCACGCCTTCGATGCTGAGCGGCACCTTGGTGCGCCAGTCCTCGGCCAGACGGGCCGGGATCGTGAGGTCCGACGTTGCGACGAACTTGGCGAGCGCGTTGACAAAGTCGGTCAGCAGCTCGTTCGGCAGTGCCGACGAATGACCGCAGCGCTCGGTGAGCAGCTGACGCCAGGCGTCGCGCACAGCGAACAGCCGTGTCTGAAGTGTGCCGACCGCAACTGGTGGTACTGCATGTTCTGGCATGTACTCGTGCATGTAACCACGAAACCTGACTGAGATGCTCCGCAAGATGTGAGCGACGACGACGCCCGACGTGGAGGTGATCCAGCCGGGTTATCCCCACGCCGTGATTATGGTCTGTTCCCTCAATGCAAGCCATCGCACCGAGGGTCAGGCCCACGCTGTACCATCGGACAGGAATCGGACACACTGGAACTGGTGCATGATCGCACATAACCACGGGCGTCGTCGTTCGTTGTACCAGGTAGCCCGGTCGTGAGCATCGGGTTGGGGATCGTCTTGCGAGTGGACCAGGCGTGTTGCGGATAGTGCTATTGGCGATTGGCGTTGTGATCGCGGCTTCATTGCTGCCGGTCGAGCCAACCCAGCAATCTGCGATCGCGGACCCCGCATTCGTCGCCTATTTCCAGCGCACAAGCGAGCAGGGTCAGGCGCTCCTGTGGGGCAATGGCCCGATTGCGTCGCTCGTCGAGCCGTTCACCGGCGCTCCCGGCAACCGGCGGCTCGTCGAGTATTTCGAGCGCGGTCGCATGGAGCTGGCGTCCGAAGACGGCGAGGACGAGGTCACGACCGGCCTGCTTGTCCGCGAGATGGCGACCGGCGATGTCCAGGTCGGCTATGACTCATTCGTGCGGAGCGATCCGGCGCAGGTGGCGCTGTTCCATCCCTCCACAGGCAGCATCGAATCGGTGACCTATGCAGACTTCAGCGAAGATGTTCGGTCGCGCGCGGCAGATCGTACTGAGTCCTCCGGCACTGTCATTGCCTGGCTGCTCCCCGGCGGAGACATCGAAGAGCGCACGACCCCCGAGCGTGTCAGCCTGACTCGCTACGATGACGCGACCGGCCACAACGTGCCCGGCATCTTCGACAGCTGGCTCGCGACTGCGCCGCTCGATGGTATGACGCCGCTGGAGGCACTGGGCCATCCGATCAGCGAAGCGTACTGGGTGGAGTCCGGCAAGGGCAGCGGCGGGGTTAGCCTCGTCCAGCTTTTCGAGCGCCACGTCGTTGTTTACACGCCCGGCCTGCCGGAAGGGGAGCGCTTCTCTCTGGCCCGCAGTGGTCGCCACTACTACCAGTGGCGCTACGCCAGCGCCCCGGCGGCGGCAGCGAAGCGCGAGTCGATTTCGGAGATCCTGCCGGTCGGTGAGCCGGTCGATCTATCCGTGCCGCAGGGCTATTCCGCATCGCGCCTGAGCGTGAATGCCGAGGACGTGATTGACATCGCCGAGGGGCCGGATGGGCGGCTCGCACTGCTCCGCGCCAGCGGCTCGGTTGATCTGTACGATCCGCGCCAGGCCGGCGATGCGGCGTTGCAGCCATTTGTCGAGCAGTTGGTGAATCCGGTTGCCATCACCTGGTCGGGCACATCTCTCTACGTTGTCGATGACAGCGGTGTCACCCGCTACGAGGACAGCAACGCGGATGGTCAGGTCGATCGCAGCTCGGTGCTCGTGAGCGAGGCGATGCAGCGATCGAGTGTCGCGTTGACTGCTGGTTCGGACGCGGGTGTTACGGTCGCGGGGAGGGCCGCGTCAACGGCCACGCCCGAGACCGAGGTAGACGGGCGTGATCTGCAGACCGTGGCCGAGCGCGGAGGTGTCACCTGGGTCGCGCGGCTGTCGTCGTCGTCCGGGCCGGTGCTGGTCGATCCGTCTGGTGCGATCTGGACAGTCAACGCGCAGGGGAGCCTGGTGCGGATCAATGCCGAGACTGGAGCTGAGCAGGAGCGCATGGACCTGGCGACGCTCGGCGCGGATGCCTCGGTCGTGCGGTTGCTGCTCTACCGCTCCGACGGGCTGGCCGGTGATCCAGCGACGGACCTGTTGGCCGTCGTGCGGGATGGCAGCTCGGGCGGGCGGCTCGTGCGCCTGATGCCGACGCTCAACGACGCCGCGACGCCCACGACCGGCCCGCCCGCCGGCGCGGTCGTCGAGTTCGCCTCCGGCTTCGACCGCCCCGCCGCCGTCACGGTCGGGCTGGATGGCTCGCTCTACGTGCTGGATAGCGGCCGCCACGCGATCTATCTGATCCGCCCGTCGACGTAATACTGGCTATCGGCGGTATCGAGCACGACGTGGGCGGTGGTTACGGAACAGCCAGATCGCTACCAGGCCGGTGATGAACCCGCCGATGTGCGCGAAGTAGGCGACGCCACCTGCTTGCGCAGTATCTGGCCCGACACTCGCGAACCCGCTGATGAACTGCAGCACAATCCAGAAGCCGATGACGATCAGCGCCGGCAGCGAGATGACCGTTACGAAGATGCCCAGCCAGATCAGCACCCGCACGCGTCCGTGCGGGAACAGCACCAGGTAGGCCGCCAGCACGCCGGAGATCGCGCCGCTCGCGCCGACCATCGGTTGTGTCGAGCTGGTGTCTACCAGCACCTGCAGCGCGACCGCGCCGATGCCACAGATCAGATAGAAGATGATGAAGCGAGCGTGCCCGAGGGCGTCCTCGACGTTATCGCCGAAGACCCAGAGGAACAACATGTTGCCGATGATGTGCAGCCAGCCGCCGTGGATGAACATCGAGCTGAACCCGGTGGCCCAGATCGGGAGCGAGATCGAGGGTGGGAAGTCCTCCATGTGGGCGAGCTCCAACGGGATTGCGCCCCAGGAGTAGATGAACCGGCCGAGCGAGTCGCCACCTTGCGCCTGCAGCGAGAGCTCATAGAGGAAGACGACGACGTTCAGAACGATGATCGCGTAGACAACGACCGGTGTCCGGCGTCGTGCGCGATTGTCGTCTCCAATCGGAATCACCGAAGCTCCTTGGCTGGATCAGCGGGTGGGAGGAGTCGATCAGTTCTCGCGCATGATCCAGGCGCGGATCTGGTGGCGGGTCTCAGCTCCGCCGCGTGGCGCGAAGAGGACGCCGGCAGCCAATCCGACGGAAAAGAACTTCAGCGCAGTGCGCATCCTGCCAAGCATTGCAACAACCTTTCAGTGGGTGAGGGGATGAGACTGGCCATCGAACGGAGCTGTCGATGGCCAGACAATCAGCATTATCGATACGCTCTCGCTGGCGACCCGATCAGGACGTCGCGTCTTCGACCTTGGCCGCTGCGTCCTTCGCCGCATCCTGAGCTGCCTCTGCGGCGTCGGACGCTGCGTCGACAGCGTCGTCCACCGCGTCACGAGCAACGTCCTCGCTCATGACGACATCCTGCTCGTCATGCTTGCTGCCCACCGGCAGCGGTGACTTCGCCGCGAACTCGGCGGCCTTCTCCTTCACCGGTCCGACGGCCTGGCTGGCGGAGCTGACGGCGTCGGCAGCCTTCTCCTTCATCGGGCCGACGGCCTGGCTGGCCGCGCTGACCGCCCCGGCGGCTTTCTCCTTGACCGGCGCGACAGCCTGGCTGGCCGTCGTCGTGACCTTGTCCTTGACCGGACCGAGATTGCTGGATGTCTCCCGCAGCTTCTCGCGTGTCTCCGCGCCAGACATTGGTGTCAGCGCGAGCGCGGCAATTGCGCCGGAGATGGCACCGATAATCACGCCGGCCATAAAGGCCAGATCGTGACGACTCTCTTCGCGTTGGAACATGTTGCAAACCCTCCCTGAACGACAGCGCCTCGATTGACGTCGCTATTTGCAGCGGAAATATCAAGAACGATGCCGCGCGATTGAAACGAGCAACCGAAGAAGATGCAATGCTATCATCCGATTGCTGGGCAGGTATTGTCCAGCACTGCGGGAAAAGGAGGCGCCAGCGCGTGAATATCCACGAATATCAGGCGGCGGAGCTGTTGGCCGAGTACGGGATACCGGTCAACGCAGGTGAGGTCGTGACGACGGCGGATGCCGCCGCCGCGGCAATAGAGCGGCTTGTCGGACCACAGGGGACGGTCGCGATCAAGGCGCAAGTCCATACCGGAGGCCGGGGCAAAGCCGGTGGGATCAAGCTGGCGTCGTCGCCGGATGAGGCGCGCGACAGGGCCGGCCAGATTCTCGGTATGGATATTCGTGGGCATGTCGTGCAGAAGGTGTACGTCGTTCCGGCCGTTGAGATCGAGCGCGAGTATTACCTCGGTATCATCCTCGATCGTGGCGCGAGCGGTATTACCCTGATGGCCAGCGCCGAGGGCGGCGTTGATATTGAAGAGGTCGCCCGCGAGACGCCGGAGAAGATCATTCGGATGACGGCGGATCGCCAGATGGGTCTGCTCGACTATCAGGCGCGCCAGGTAGCGTTCGATCTGGGCATTGAGCCGGATCTGATCAACGGCTTCGCGAAGATTGCCAAGCAGCTGTACGCCGCGTTCGTCGGCTCCGACGCATCACTGGCCGAGATCAACCCGCTGATCCTGACCAGGGATCGGCAGTGGATGGCACTCGACTCCAAGGTGACGATCGATGATAACGCGCTGCCACGTCACCCGGGTTTCGAAGATCTCCGCGACATGGCCGAGGAGAACGAGACAGAGCTGCGCGCCAAGGCGAACGGCATCTCCTTCGTCAAGCTGGATGGCAATATCGGCTGCGTCGTCAATGGCGCTGGGCTGGCGATGGCGACGATGGACGCCGTCAAGCTCTACGGCGGCGAGCCGGCCAACTTCCTCGATGTCGGCGGCGGTGCGAGTGCCGAGCAGGTCGCGATGGCGCTGCAGATGATTCTGGAAGATACGAACGTCAAGGCGATCCTGTTCAACATCTTTGGCGGCATTACCCGTGGCGATCTGGTCGCGCAGGGCATCGTTGAGGCGATGAACACCGTCGGCGTCAACGTGCCGATGGTTATCCGGCTGGTCGGCACGAATCAGGCCGAGGGCCGCAAGATCCTCGCTGACGCTGGGTTGAGCAGTTACGAGACGATGAGTGAAGCGGCTCAGCAGGCCGTCGCAGTCGCGCAGTAGGAGAACAGATGAGTATTCTGGTAGGCAACGAAACGCGGCTGCTGGTCCAGGGCATTACCGGCCGCGAGGCCAGCTTCCACACGATCCAGATGGTTGAGTACGGCACACCCGTCGTCGCCGGCGTCACGCCGGGCCGCAGTGGCCGCGAGGTGAGCGGCGTGCCTGTGTTCGACACGGTCGCGCAGGCGGTCGAGAAGACCGGCGCAGACACCTCGATCATCTTCGTCCCGGCGGCCTTCGCACCGGACGCGATCCTCGAAGCAGCCGACAACGGCATCAAGCTGATCATCTGCATCAGCGAGAACATCCCGACCAACGACATGGTCAAGGTCTACGACCACGTCCAGCGCCGTGGCGCGCGCCTGATCGGGCCGAACTGCCCAGGGTTGATCACGCCGGGTCAGGCGAAGATCGGCATCATGCCGGGCTACATCCACACGCCCGGTAAGGTCGGCCTCGTCTCGCGCTCCGGCACGCTCACTTACGAGGCGGTCTGGTCGCTGACGCAGTCTGGCCTCGGCCAGTCGACCGTCGTCGGCATCGGCGGTGATCCGATCATCGGCACCAAGTTTATCGACGTGCTGGAGATGTTCGAGAACGACCCGGAGACCGAGGCGATCGTCATGATCGGCGAGATCGGCGGCACCGACGAGAACGACGCCGCCGAGTTCATCAAGTCGAACGTGACCAAGCCGATGGCGAAGGCTTCATCGCTGGCCGTACGGCACCTCGGGCAAGCGCAGCGGGCCACGCCGGCGCGATCATCTCTGGCGGCACCGGCACAGCGCAGGAGAAGATCGAAGCCCTCAACGCCGCCGGCGTCGAAGTGGCTGACAGCCCGGCTGGGGTAGCCGGGAATTATCGGACGCAAGCTGGGGAAGTGATGGGGAGTGGCCCTCACCCCCTGCCCCCTCTCCCAACGTTGGGAGGGGGTGTTCGACCCCCAGGGTCGATTCCCATTCCCGGTCCCTAAGGGATCGGGAATGGGGAATCAGGGAATGTGCCGTGGACGGCGAGCAGGGAACATGGCTGAGATCTTTCGGACGGCGCGATTGCGTGTGCGGCCGTGGACGGCGAGTGAGCGTGATGTCGCGGCGGCCTTCGCGATCTATGGCGAGCCGGAGGTGCAGCGGTATCTGTTCTCCGGTCCGGCGGACGCGGACATCGAGGTCACGCGTGCCTGGCTGACCAGGTTCGTTGCCGAGGCTGATCCGACCGCGGCGACCGGTAGTTGGGCGGTTGAGCTGCCTGGTGGTGGCGCTGCGATTGGGACGGCGATCCTGAAGCCGGTCGTCATGAACGGCGTCGAGGACATCGAGGTCGGGTTTCATCTGGCTCGTTCGGTCTGGGGACGCGGCTACGCGACCGAGCTGGCCACCGCCCTGCTCTCCTATGCGTTCTCCACACTGCCAGTCTCACGCATCATCAGCTTCGCCCACCCCGACAACGCCGCCTCCCGCCGCGTGCTTGTGAAGGCTGGCTTCCGCGAAACGGGTGTCGGTGAGTTCAAAGACGTGCCGGTCGTGACGTATGTGGTCGAGCGGGGGTGACTACACGCGTTGAGTGGGGCATTCCCTGATTCCCAATCCCTTGGGATCGAGAACAGGGAATCGGGGACGATGATAGGTCGGCTTGTGGCGCGTAGGCGTTCGGAGTGTATGGATGCACGTGTTGGTGCGTGGATGCAGGGGGCAGTAACCCAAACGGGCGTATGCAATACGCCCCTACATGATGAGGAACGTATGCCGATCCGTATGATATGTGTTTAAAAACGTAGATGTTGTGCCGTCAATATAGGGCGTATCGCACACGTCAGTTTGGCCCACGCCCCTTGAGTGCCAGTTGCCGAACTCTGCACATTCCCCATTCCCGGTCCCTAAGGGATCGGGAACAGGGAATCGGGGAATGTGCCTCACCTCGTCGGTGAAGATCTCGAGCGGGAGTGATCTGCTAATCGGCGACGTTTTCCATGTGTTCAGCAAGAATCTCGCGCTGGACGTAATCGCGGAATGTGGCGACGGACGTGAAGTAGCGGAATCCTGCGTCGTTGGCGAGGCGCTCCATTGCCTCCGACTCATTGAGCAGCAGTGCGACAGGCTGGCTGAGCCCTTCCTGAAGTCCCTCCGGCCACGCAAGATCGAAGATTGCCAGTGGCTCGCTTGTATCGGGGTCTGCGAGCTCGTAGAGCATTTCGCCCGTTGGCAGTCCGTGCTGGTGTATCCACTCGGCAGTATCGATAATCGCTTGCTCTTCATCTTCCAGTGCGACGTTGGATGGGATGTGCTGGCGAGTTGTGGTCATGACAGCCGGAGCTGAGACAGCCTGTTCCGATCTGCCGGACAGCAAGCCGTCGAGGAACTGGTTGGCGGCACGAGCCAGCAGTTCACGTCGCGCAGCTAGAAACTCCAGATAGTTCTCGATCCGCCACAGCCTTCGATCCGTCGGGATCCAGTGTGACTCAATCGCTCCGGGGTGCAGTTGCGCGTAGCGTTCGAGGTATTCCGCCGGGTCCTTGTCGGAGACGATCAGGTTCGTCTCCTGGGTGAGGAACGTAAAGTTCGCCAGCGAGTTGACTTCATCCATCTTGTAGCCGTGCTTGTAGAGCAGCGCACGCGGGAAGATGTGATGCATTTGCAGGCTGCTGAGCCGCCCCAACAGGTTGCTTGAGAGCTCGAATCCCGTCTCCCAATCCTGAGCGTGGTAGACGCGAGTCAGCATGTAGAGCAGCGGATAGAATCGTGCACCCCGGCTCCAGCCGAGGAAGTCGTTGGCATGGATTGTCAGATCGCCGCGATTTCGGCGCAGTTGCTCGATCAGGCGCTCAATCCCGCCTTCGAGATCTTCGATCCAGCCCGAGATCCTGATTGAGGACCGACTCTGTCAGACCAGCGTAGCGACCCCAGAGAAATGTGTGAACGTACCAGTAGAGCAGCTTGTCGCGCTCGCGAGCGTCGCTCAACCGTCCACCGCGCCGGACGACGTAATGGGCGAGTAGCGGGAACGAGTAGCGACTCCCCAGAA
The DNA here is from genome assembly GCA_023954495.1 of Thermomicrobiales bacterium. NCBI lineage: Bacteria > Pseudomonadati > Thermomicrobiota > Thermomicrobia > Thermomicrobiales > Thermomicrobiales bacterium. The sequence goes on from JAMLIA010000069.1 coordinate 12,297, forward strand.
CGCGATCGTGATCGAGACCAAGGCGCGATGAAACGAGGTTCAGGAGCGTGTCGATCACTTGCCCTCCCTCGCTCTGCTCCAGCCCGCGCTGCACGTCGGCAGGACCGACGTTAGCCAGCACCGTGAACATGGCCTCACCGGTGATGATCGCGTTTATGCAGCGCAGCAGCCATTCCAGTCGGAATGTGAAACCTGCCTGCTCCCACTTCGTCAGACGTTTCTGCATCGCCTTCCGTGCATCGGGCCATTCTGCGCAGATCTTCGCCAGCGCCAGATCACCCTTGGAGAGCTTGGTGCCGCCGCTATTGACTTTGTTGAAGATGTCGACAACGACATCCACTGTCTTGTCGTCACCAGCGACCTTTTCGATGTGAAGGTCGATCTTCTTGATATTGTCGATGCGATTGACGCGCTCGAAATAGAGATCAGCAACATCGTCATCAAGGTCAGTAATCCGCGACAGGCGGCGAATTGTTGGACCGGCACCCTCCTGCATCAGTTGGGTGACATTAATCCAGGCCGGGTTGTCGCGCATTTTGACTGGACCATAGAACTCGAAGGTTTCGTCGTCGAGATTGAAGTACAGATCAGTAAACGCCTGCTTGTTGCCCTCGAAGAATTCGGGTGGTTTGCCGCGGATGATTCCGTAGAGCGACGTGATTCGCTGCTGGCCGTCGAGCAGCAGCTCGACTGATCCGGCTGAGAGCTGTCCGTCTCCGCGTGCCGATGCCAACTCGGTCTTGGTGACCCAGACCAGCAAGCCCCCGACCGGATGCTGGCGATAGAGCGAATCCATGAGCCCACGAACCTGATCGCGGTTCCAGACGTAGCCACGCTGAAACTCTGGTAACGCCATCGCGCCCAGGTCGATTTGTGACAGGATTGTCTCGACGTTCATCGCCGCCAGCACTCCTTATACGGTCATGAGGAATTTGTTGCTTTGTGCGGCGATGGTATAGCCGACGTACCGGCTCGTCAATCGACGAAAAGACAACGCCAGATCGGCAGCATTAATGTTCAACTGGTCTCGATTCCCAGCACATTCCCTGATTCCCTGATTCCCAATCCCTTAGGGATCGGGAACAGGGAATGGCCTCGTTCCCGACTGGCGGCTACGCCGACTGGGCCTCCTGCAGCACGGCCAGCGTGCGAGCGCGGTCTTCGCTGCGCGGGATGAAGAGGGAGGCGGCGAAGTCGGTGACACCGGCGTTGGCCATGGCGGCGAGGCCGGCGCGGACGGTGGCTTCGTCGCCGATCAGCGAGATGTCAGCCGGCCCGGCTGCGCCCTCGCGGTCGAGTATCGCGCGGTAGGACGGCAGCTCGCCGTAGCGCACGTAGACCTGCGCGACGCGCTCGCGGATGTCGTCGGCGTTGTCGGTAACACAGATCGGCACACCGGCGACGATGCGGGGTGCGGAGCGGCCTGCCTCTGCGGCGGCAGCCTGGATCGTCGGTGTCGCCGTCTCGGCGATGTAGCGCGGGCCGCCGAGCCAGATGGCGGTGCCGTCGGCCATGCGGCCGGTGAGCTTCAGCATCTGCGGTCCGAGCGCCGCGACCAGCACGGGCGGTGGCTCTGCACCGGCCAGCGTCAGCTGATAGCCGCGCACCGTGTACTCATCGCCCTCGAACTGCACGTTCTCCTGCGCCAGCAGCGGCGTGAGCGTGGCGAGGTATTCGCGCATGTGGCGGATCGGGTGGTTCCAGTCGAAGCCCAGCCCCTGCTCCATCGACACGCGGTGGCTGAGGCCGATGCCGAGCGCCAGTCGGTTGCCGGTCGCGGACTGCACGGTCAGCGCCTGCTGCGCCAGCGAGGTTGGGTGGCGCGGGTAGGTGGGCACGACGAACGTGCCGAGCTCGATGCGCTGCGTCTGCGCACCAGCGACCGCCAGTGCGGTGAGGGCGTCGACGCCGCGAATGTTCGCCAGCCAGACGCTGTCGAACCCGTGTTCCTCGGCCTCAACGACCTGCTGGGTGATGTCTGCCGGGGTGCCTCCTGACAGCAACATGATCCCGATGCGCATGCGTCCCGCTCCTCCCTGTCCAATGTCTCGTCAGGCTAGTATAACGGCGGTCGAGGTGGCTGCCGTTTGCCGAAAGGGCCGCGCATGGCTGTGATCTTCCGTACTGAGCGCCTCGTCGTCCGACCGTGGGAGCACGGCGACCTGGACGATGTGTTCGCGATCAACCGCGACCCCGACGTCACGCGCTACCTGCCCGATTACATGGCCTGCACCACGCGCGACGAAGCCCGCACCTGGCTCGCGGCGCGCATTGAGCGGGACGATCCAACGAGCAGCCTCGGTTTCTGGGCGACCGTTGAGGCAGACACCGGCCGCGTCATCGGCGGGGCAACGCTGATGCACGCGCCGATCGGCGGCGGCAACCCGGTCGAGATCGGCTACTACTTCCGCCAGTCCGTCTGGGGCAAGGGCTACGCGACCGAGCTGGCCGCCGGCCTGCTGCGCTACGGCTTCGAATCGCTCCCTGCCGATGAGATCGTGGCCGTAATCATCCCGGAGAACATCGCCTCGGGGCGGGTGCTGGAGAAGGTCGGCATGTGTCACGCCGGCCTGTCCGACTACAACGGGCACGCAGTCGAGCTGTATGTCATCGCGCGGCCAACCTGAGCCACAACCAACTGCCAGGCAATTTGGCGCAGAGCCGAAAGATTGACATCGGACTCGTACCCCATATGATGAGTACACATAACAACAGGCAAAGCAGCAGGAGGCGCCAATGCCACGCATTCCGATGCCTGACGTCATTGTTCTCATCCCCGGAATCATGGGTAGTGCGCTGCGCAGAGGGCGCAAGGATGTTTGGGATGTCTCGACCGGCGCGGCGATTGCAGCGCTGTTCAGTCGCGGCGACAGCCTGAAGGATCTGCGTCTGCCGCCCGGTGCTGGGCACGTCGATCCGCAAGACGGCATCACGCCGAAGCGGTTGATGCCGGACGTCCACATCGTGCCGGGCCTGTGGAAGATCGACGGCTATCGCAAGATCAGCGACACGATACAGGCCGTCTTCGAGGTCAAACCCGGAGTCAACTTTCTGGAGTTCCCCTACGACTGGCGGCTCGACAACCGGCTGGCTGCGAAGCGGCTGCAGACGGAGGCCGGCGAGCTGCTGCGCCGCCGTCGGCAGGACACAAACAACCCCAACGCCAAGCTGATTATCGTCGGGCACTCGATGGGCGGACTGGTCGCGCGCTATTACCTGGAGTGCCTCGAAGGCTGGCGCGACACCCGCGCGCTGCTGACATTTGGCACGCCCTATCGCGGCTCAGTCAATGCGCTCGATACGATCTCCAACGGGTGCTACAAGGGCCCGCGCCACCTGCTCGATCTCTCCGAGACGGTCCGGTCGTTCCCATCGGTCTACCAGCTGCTGCCGATCTACCGCTGCTACTCGGCGGGTGGTGGGAGTCCGTGGGTGCGCATCGGCGAGACGACCGGCATCCCGAACGTCGATCCGGCCCGTGCTGCTGCGGCGCTCGATTTCCACAACGAGATCCGCGACGCAGTCGACCGCCATCGGCAGGACGACGAGTACCGCGAGCGCGGCTACAAGATCTTCCCGATCGTCGGTGTCGAGCAGCCGACCAACCAGTCCGGCAGCCTCGATGGCGGCAAGGTCAAGATGCTGCGCCAGTACACCTATGCCGACGGCAGCGTGCATGACGACCTGGGTGACGGCACGGTGCCGCGCGCCTCGGCGACGCCGATCGAACTGGAAGGCTCGGCGCAGGGCATGTTCGCCGCCGACCGGCACGCGTCCCTGCAGAACGCCGACGCCGGTCTGACGCACCTGAAGGGCGCAATCTTCGGCCTCTACGATCCGCTGGGCGAGTACCGCGCACCCGGCATCCTCAACATCACGCTGTCGCTGGATATCGACGACATCTACTGGACCGACGAGCCGATCGACGTCCGTGTGCGTCCGAGCGTCACCGGGACTGCGACCGAGGCGGTGATCGAGAGCGTCACGACCAACGCAGAGGTCGGCCGCAAGACGCTGCTATCTGCCGACGACGAGTGGCAGCAGGTGTCGTTCGATCCGCTGCCACCCGATGTCTACCGCATCACCGTCAGCGGCGGGACAGCGGTCGATCCAGTCTCGGACATCTTCACATCGCTGACACCTCCAGCCTGAGGAAGTGAGCGCTCCATGCAGATTACCTGGTACGTCGGCGAAACGTATCGCTTGTTCGACGCGAGCCTGACCCTCGACGAGATCATTGACGAAATGTGGGCCGATGACTCCCAGCCGGACTGGGCGATTCTGCGGCGGCCCGACGCCGGTAACCGGCTGTACGCCTATCGCCTGCAGGAACTGGATGCCTTCCGGGAGATGGTGCCCGACTCTGGCCAGCGCCCGGCCGTGTACGCGCTGAATTTGCACGAGACCGATAGCTCAATCGACCTGCCGCCCGGCCGGCCGGATACCGACGTCGTCGCGCCACCGTACGCCCGCCAGCCTGCATCGCTGCGGGTCGTGCGCCTGGACGACGCACTCCAGCCGGTCGCGGTCGGGGAGATGACGGACTGGGACGGCGAGTACCTGCCGCCCTT
>JAMLIA010000070.1 GCA_023954495.1 Thermomicrobiales bacterium
ATTCCGGTCGAGCTTCGTGCGCGGATGGGCAACCGCGTCTTCGGTTGTGATGTCTGTCAGGACGTCTGCCCATACACGTTGGCGGCTCAGCCGGTCCACGACCCCGATTTCGCTCCGGCCTCAGTCGAGAATGCGTTCCCGTCACTGGAACGCCTCGTCACGATGACGCAGGCGGAGTTCTACGAGACGTACAGTGGCACAGCGATCATTCGCGCCAAGCGAGCGGGGATGGCACGCAACGCAGCCATTGCACTCGGCAATAGCGCTGACCCGCGCGCCGAGCCGATCCTGACGCGCATGCTGCATGAGCACGACGAGCCCATCGCACGCGGCCACGCAGCCTGGGCACTGAATCACCTGACCGAGGGTGGTAGCCGCGAGTTGCTGCGACACGCCGAGCTCCGCGAGACGGACGCGTACGTCATGCAGGAAATCCGGTCGGCACTCGCCGCCTGAGTCGAAAGGGAATGTCGTGCTGCTCCTGGTCGATATCGGGAACACCAATGTCAAGCTCGGCGTCGTTCGCGAACGGGAGCTGGTCGCTCACTGGCGCGTCGCGACAAATCGCACGAGCATGCCGGACGAGTGGTGGGTCGTCGTCACAACGCTCGCAAATGCTGACAACGTCCCGCTCAACGCCATCACCGGCGCAGTCATCAGCAGCAGCGTCCCGACCGTCACGCCGTGGATCTCCACGATGGTCCGTGAGCGGGTCGGCATTGAGCCAATCGTGGTTGGCTCAACAACTGATCTCGGAATCAAAGTCGACGTCGACAATCCTCATGAGGTTGGCCCGGACCGCCTGGTCGATGCCGCCGCCGCCTTCAGCATGTTCGGTGGACCGCTGCTCGTCCTCGACTTCGGCTCGGCGACGACACTGAACGTCGTCACGCGCGATGGTCGGTTCATCGGCGGCGCGATCGCACCAGACCTGCGCGCCGCCCACGACGCCCTCGTTGCCAAGGCTGCGCGTCTGAGCAGCGTCGAGCTGGTCTTTCCGGATCGCGTCGTCGGCCACAACACCATCAGCGCGATGCAGTCCGGCATCATGTACGGCTATGCCGGACTGATCGAAGGACTGATCGCGCGGATCGATGCCGAGATCGGCGAGCCGACGACCGTCATCTCGACCGGCGGATTCGGAGGCGTATTCCTTGAACACTGCCCCCGAATCAGCCAGTACATCCCGGAACTCACCCTCGAAGGTCTAAAGCTCGTCTGGGATCGAGCCAACCGCGCATCAGCCGCGAGCTGATCCAAGGAAGCTCAAGTCGACATCGGCACTGAATGCGCGAGCGGCAGCGTCCATCAGCAACAGCGTGTCGACAGCGTCATTGATATCCAGCGTCTCGACCGGCGAGTGCGAATAGCGGCGGGCGATGTTGATCACACCCGTCGGAATGCCGTCGCGCACGAGCAGGACTGCCGATGCATCCGACGTGCCGCCGTAGAACAGCGACTCCTGCATGCTGATGCCGGCGTCGACAGCGACCTCGCGCAAGAAATCGCGCATCGCAGGATTGATCAGATGCCCGGCCGACCCACCCGAGCTGGCCAGTGCCAGCACCGGACCGTTGCCGATCCGCATCCGCAGATCGCGATGCACATCAACATCCGGCGTGCCGCCAGACGGGACAGTATCAACAACAATCGCGGCGTCGGGGCTGAGTCGATGCGCAGCCATCCGCGCCCCGCGAAGCCCGACCTCCTCCTGCACAGTCACAACACAGTAGAGTGTGCAGCCGAGGTCAACGTCCTTTAACCGCTCGGCGAGCTTGACGAGCACGGCACACGAAACGCGATTGTCGAGCGCCTTGCCGGACACACGCAGTGGGTTCGCCAGTTGCTGCATCGGCTCGTCATATGACACGGCGTCGCCGACACGAATGCCAAGCGCCTCAACTTCCTCAGCGCTGTCGAAGCCCATATCGACGTACAGCTCGCGAAATCCTGGCGCGCGCCCACGCTCCTCCGGCGTCTGGATGTGTCCGGCCTTGACGCCGATAACCCCGCGATAGCCCCGTATGTGAACATGGCGTCCGATTGCTAGCGTTTCGATCAGGCCGCCGACGCGCTCGATCCGGATCATGCCGCCCGGTTCGATGGACTTCACTAGCGCCCCGATTTCGTCCGAGTGCGCCGAGATCATCAGCGTCGGCCCAGAACCCTCGGCGTTGATCCTGGCGAAGAGGTTGCCATATGAATCAACATACACGTCCTGGCTGTGCGGTTCGAAGAGTTCCACCAGCCGAGCAACGACCGCGTGCTCATGGCCTGCCACGCCATCAAGCCCAGCCAACTCGCCCAGCAGATCGCTGAGCGCTCCCTGCAACGATTCGCGTTCGATTTCTGCCATCTCCTGCTCATCCTCCGATCCACCGAATACCGGCGTCGGTATAATAGCCGTGCGCCCGAGGCATGCGGTTGCTAGCGAACCCCGGAGATACCGGGGCGAGCACAACATATCCAGATGTGAGCTTCACTCACGATCCCGCTGAGCCTGCTCAAGGCGGGCTCCAGCGCAGAGATCTCCCCGAGGCTCGCGACAGAGAACGGGAGGCAGGCTGTGAAGACGTACCCCGTCGAACGCATCAGAAACATCGGGATCTTTGGCCACGGCGGTGCCGGCAAGACGTCAATGACAGAAGCGATGCTCTTTGCGAGTAAAGCTATCAATCGACTCGGCCGCATCGAAGACGGCAACACAGTCTCCGACTGGGACCCTGACGAGATCAAGCGCACGATCTCTATCGGTACCAGCGTCGCCCCCGTTGAGTGGAACGACCACAAAATCAATATCCTGGATGCCCCCGGCTACGCGGACTTCATGGGCGAAGTCAAGTCCGCCATCCGCATCGCCGACACGGCGCTGATTCTGCTCGATGCTTCCGCCGGCGTAGAAGTCGGCACTGAATACGCCTGGCGCTTTGCGAGCGAGCGCGCCTTGCCGACGATCCTTGTCATCAACAAGATGGATCGCGAAAACGCTGACTACGCCACGGCGCTGCAATCGGCGCAATCGATACTCGGCCCGGCCGTCGTGCCCCTCACCATTCCGATTGGCAGCGAGTCGTCGTTCAGCGGTGTTGTCGATCTCCTCCGGATGCAGGCCATCTACTTCGGCGACGGCACCTCGGGCGAAACGACGATCGGCGATGTCCCTGCGGACATGCTGGACGCTGTCGAAACCTTCAGGCTGGAGCTGGTCGAGAAGATCGCCGAGAACGATGAAGATCTGATGCTGCGATACCTCGAAGACGAAGACTTGTCAGCGGACGAGCTGGCGGTCGGGTTACGGGCGTCTGTGGCGCGTTGTGAGATCGTCCCGGTACTGGCATCTGCCGCAACGACCAACAGGGGTGTCTCGGCCGTACTCGATGCGCTGGTCGATTTCGCGGCCGCACCATCGGCCGAGACCGCGCACATCGCCGATGGCACCGCCATCACGCTGACCCCATCTGCGGACGAACCGGCCGCCGCCCTGGTCTGGAAGACGATGGCCGACCCGTTCGTCGGACGTCTCACCTACTTCCGCGTCTACTCCGGTTCGCTCAAGTCAGATTCGCACCTGTGGAACACAACCCGCGACCGCGACGAGCGCGTCGGCCAGCTCTATCTCGTGCGCGGCAAGGAGCAGGTGCCCGTCGAAGAGATCACCTGCGGCGACATCGGCGCAGTCGCCAAGCTGGCCGAAACCAGCACTGGTGATACGCTGTGTGCTGCCTCGCGCAAAGTGACGATCGACGGCATCAAGTACCCGGATGCGCTGTTCACCGCCGCCGTGACGCCGCGATCAAAGTCTGACCTTGACAAGATGGGTTCGTCGCTCCAGCGACTCGGTGAAGAGGACCCGACTATCCATCTCGGACGCGACCCACAGACGGGCGAGACGCTCGTCAGCGGGCTCGGCGAGAGCCACGTCCAGATCGTCCTGGAGCGCATGTCGCGCAAGTTCGGCGTGAACGTCGATATCGGCCTGCCAACCGTGCCATACCGCGAAACGATTCAGCGCGCGGTGTCGCATGTCGAATACAAGCACAAGAAGCAGACGGGCGGGCACGGGCAGTATGGCCACGTCTTCATCGACGTGAGCCCCTCCGAGGGCGACTTCGAGTTCGCCGAGTCGATCTTTGGCGGCTCGGTTCCGCGGCAATACATCCCGGCCGTAGAGAAGGGCATTCGCGAAGCGCTGGATGATGGCATCCTGGCCGGATTCCCGGTCGTGAACGTGAAAGTCACGCTGACCGACGGCTCGTACCACGCGGTGGATTCGTCCGAGATGGCCTTCAAGCTCGCGGCATCGCAAGCGTTCAAGAAGGCGACCGAGTCTGCGGACCCGGTTCTGTTGGAGCCGGTCGTCAAGCTGGAGGTGACGATCCCTGAGAGTTACACCGGCGACGTCATGAGCGACCTCACAACCAAGCGCGGACACGTTACCGGTATGACGCCAGGCGACGGCGGGATGACGACAATCGAGGCCGAAGTGCCGGCAGCCGAGGTGCAGCGCTACGCGACCGATCTGCGCTCGATCACCCAGGGACGAGGCACGTTCCACGTCGAGTTTGCTCACTACCAGCAGGTACCGGCTCACCTCACTCCGTCGATCGTTGCCGCGCACAAGGCTCGCCTTGAAGCGCAATCCTGATAGGGTATGAGTCAGGCTGCAGATCGGCTCTGGTCAGGCAGGCCAGGGCCGATCTGTTTGTGAAAGGGACTTCATGACCGCGAATGCACGCGGAACATCACCCCGGCAGGCTTCGTTGTTGTCGGCGAACGTCTCACTCATCTTCGATGGCGGCTCGCTCGGCAATCCCGGCAAGGGCTATGGTTCGTTCATTGCCCGAGGCGCGGTGCAGACTGCTGTACCCGAGCGTCGTGAGTACGCAGGTCGTCGAACGAATAACGAGGCCGAGTACATGACCATGATTGAGGGGCTGCGCTTCATCCTCAACGAAGCTCAGATCACAGGGCAAGCGCCCGGTTCGCTTTCGATCGACGTGCGCAGCGATTCGAAGCTGGTTGTCGAGCAGGTGTCTGGCCGCTGGAAGGTCAAGAACGAGGGTTTGCGCCCCCTCCATGCCGAGGCACGCGAACTCCTTGCTCGCTTTGGGAACTGGCAACTGACCTGGCACCCTCGGTCAGAATCGGTGCGCTACCTGGGACACTGACGAATGTCGACTCCCCCTGCCATCGGCAGCGCGCTTTTACCGGCAACATTCGCGACCAGCGACGGCGCAAGCGTCACGCTGGAAAGCGGACCGCTGATCCTGATGATTGATCGCGGCTATTGGTGCTCGCATTGTCGCGAGCAGCTTGAGCGTCTCAACGCCATTTCAGACGACCTGCGCGTTCTCGGCGTGCGCCTCGTCTCGGTAAGTGCCGACACTGCAGAAGGTTGTGCGCGCGCAGCTGCTGCGACAGTTCCAGAAATCGAGGTCCTCCGGGATCCTGACGCAGCATGGATTATCGCCAACGGGCTGCTGGATGTGGAAGAGCTCTCGCGACCAACGGCAGTGCCAGCGATGTTCGTTGTCGACGGATCCGGACGGGTTCGCTATCGTTACCTCGGTCGTCACGCCGGCGATCGCCCAACGACCAGCCTGCTGCTACTTGCAGCTGAGGCGGTACTCGACGCATGAAGAATGGTCACCATGTCGAAGTCCAGAGAAAACCGCGTTGCAGGATTCGGGCTGTCAGTCACGAGATGCCTGCGCATCATCGCGCTGCCGTCCGTGCTGTTGGCACCGACGTTCGGCTTCCGCAGATCGCGGCCGAAGATCACACGCGATGATGCCTTCGCCGAACTATTCAGCTCGCTCGCATCCGTTTACGAAGCCGCCGCCGCGATGAAGCCGGAGTGGCTCGCAGACTGGGACGCGCGCTCCGATGCAGACCTTCCCATCCGGTACAGCTTCGGCAACCCGGTCGCTGCTGACGGTGGTGCAACAACTCGGTTTGCCGTCAACCTCCTGCAACGCAATCGTTGGAAATCGCGGGTCGATCCGATCTTCGCCGAACATGACGCTGGGGCATTCCAGCGCTTCGAATCGGTCGCCAGCGCCGTGTCACGACAACTCATTGACGCGTCTGAACGCCATCGCAACCTCCTGCTCGAGGACGAGATGGACTGGGTCACGGCGGCTGTCGAGCAGTTCGACGATGCGACGCGGCAACGACGGAAGCGCGCAGCACTTGGACAGGTTGGTCCACACGAAGTAGCCGCTGCAATCTATCAACCGATCTATGTTGCAATTCAGCTTGCAGATCGGCTCGCTGAGCGCCTGTTCCGCGAGTGGGAAGCGCAGCAGTAAACATCGGGCGACGCGATTCATTGTGACGTCTCGCGCGCCGTGCTATGATTTCCGACGCGGGCGGTTAGCTCAGCTGGTTAGAGCGCTACGTTGACATCGTAGAGGTCACTGTTCGAGTCCAGTACCGCCCACCAGTTCCCCAGGACAGGCGATGACCGGGACGAGTACCGAACACTCGACCATCAGAGACGTGGGATCAGAGGCTGAAAGTCCCACCGGGTTACAGTTCGGGAAAACCACCCGCGAGCCGGGCACCGAACGGCACGCCGTAGGCCGCCCCGCCAGCCAGCGTTACCAGGCAACCTGAGCGACGCACTGCGTCGGAAACAGGGTGGAACCACGTCAGTCGCAATCTGCGCCTGTCGTCCCTCGCGGACGGCAGGCGTTTTTGCGTTCTCGCTGATTGGAGGTCGCAATGACCGACGAAACCGATACCCGCTGACTTCGAACGGCTCTTCACGTCCATTTGCAGAAAGGATCACTACCATGTCGGATTCAGCAGCCATCGACGTTGATATTCAGGCACCCGTTGCTAACCAGGAAGAGCTCGATCTCGCGAGGATGCGCCACTCCGCAGCACACGTGCTCGCTGAGGCCGTACTCGAAGTCTTCCCGGACGCGAAGCTCGCCATCGGCCCGGCAATCGACAACGGCTTCTACTACGATTTCGACCTGCCACGTTCGCTGACGCCCGACGACCTCAACGACATCGAGCGCCGCATGAAGCGGCACATCAAGCGACCCGAGAAGTTCGAACGAGCCGAGATCGAGCGTGACGAAGCACTCAAGCTGTTTGCCGATCAGCCCTACAAGCTGGAGCTGATTCGCGACCTGCCCGAGGGCGAGGTCATCTCGACGTACACAAACGGACCGTTCGTCGACCTGTGTCGCGGACCGCACGTCGAGAGCACGGGCAAGATCGGCGCGCTGAAGCTGCTCAGCGTCGCTGGCGCATACTGGCGCGGCGACGAAACACGACCGATGCTCCAGCGCGTCTATGGTACGGCTTTCAAGACGCAGGAAGACCTCGACGCCTATCTGGAGCAGCAGGAGGAAGCGCGCAAGCGTGATCACCGCAAGCTCGGTCGCGAGTTGAGCCTGTTCACGATCTCCGAGGACATTGGGGCCGGCATTCCGATCTTCTTCCCCAAAGGGGAAATGCTGCGCCACCTTATGGAGAGCTACGTCCGCGAGGTGCAGACGCGTTACGGCTACCAGCACGTCTGGACGGGCCACGTCGTCAAGCAGGATCTCTACGAGCGGTCGGGCCACCTGGAGCACTACCACGACGTCATGTTTCCGCCGATGGAGGATGAAGGACAGACGTTCCGGCTAAAGCCGATGAACTGTCCGTCGCACATGACGCTGTTCAATCAGCACCTGCACTCGTACCGCGAGCTACCGCTGCGCTATGCCGAGTTCGCCACGCTCTATCGCTACGAGAAGTCCGGCGAGCTCAGCGGACTGACACGTGTTCGCGCACTGACGCAGGACGACTGCCATATTTTCTGCACACCGGATCAGGTCGGTGCCGAGTTCGGTCGGGCGCTGGATCTGATCTCCGAGATCCTGGCGACGTATGGCATGACAGACTATCGCATCCGTCTGTCGCTCCGCGGTGACGAGGGCAAGTACGTCGCTGACGACGACAAGTGGCAGCGCGCCGAAAACACGCTGCGGGCGGCGATGGACGCCAAGGGTGTGGCTTACGAGCCGGTCGAGGGTGAGGCGGCATTCTACGGCCCCAAGGCTGACTTCATGGCCAAGGACGCGTTGGGGCGCGAATGGCAGCTCTCAACGATCCAGGTCGACTTCATTCAGCCGGAGCGGCTCGGCTGCAAGTACATCGGCGAAGATGGCCACGAGCATACGCCGGTCGTAATCCATCGCGCTGTGACAGGCACGACGGAGCGCTTCATGGGCGTCATGATCGAGCACTTCGGCGGGGCATTCCCAGCCTGGCTCGCACCGACCCAGGCAGTCATCATCCCAATCGCCGATCGCCATGCTGACTACGCCCAGGAAGTAGCTGACAGGCTGCGGCAGAGCGGCTTCCGCGTTGAGGTCGATTCCGGCGGCGACCGGATGCAGAACAAGATCCGCGTCGCGCAGGGTCAGAAGATCCCGTACATGCTGGTAGTTGGCGACAAGGAAGCCGAGGCCGACGCTGTTGCAGTGCGGGTGCGATCCGGCGAAAATCTCGGCGCAATGCCAGTCAATGAATTTGCCGATCTTCTCGGTGGCCTCGTTCGTGCCAAGTCGCAAGCGTTGACGAGCTAGCGTCGCACGTATCACGTCCACGATGCACCAGCGCTAATGCTATGACGTGGCATTGCGCTGGTGCTCTTGTCAGGTCGAACAGACGGATGTCGAAGGGTGGCGCATGACATCACCGGCATATCGAGAACAGATGCGGCGCTATCGACTCTGGCTGGTCGTCGGTACAGTCATCGCACTCACCTGGACTGTCTGGATCGCTCGAGACGCGCTCTTCCCATTTGTCATCGGCCTGACCATCGCCTACCTGCTCGAACCGATCGTCAATCGCGTGCAGCGCTTGATTCCTGCGGTCGGAATCCTGAAGAAGATTCGACGCACCCTGGCGGTCGTCGTTGTCTACGGAGTCGCTATCGCCATTGCCGGCATGGCAATGTACACGTTTGGTAACCAGGTCGCCCAGGAGACGGTCGATCTAATCGAAAACATGCCCGCCTACACCGATACCGCACGCACTGAGTTCAAGGCCTGGAACGACTGGTACGTCGATACAGTCCCCCCAGATATTCGCAAGCGCATCGAAGCAAACCTCGACGAGGCGACGACCGTCCTGACCGCCGCAGTTCGCACAACTCTGCTTGCGACCGTTGGAACCGTCCAGCGCGCAATCGGATTGATGGCTAGCCTTGCGCTGCTTCCGCTCTGGATCTTCTACCTGCTCAAGGACCAGGGCAAAGCGTTCGACTTCTTCTACCGGATCTGGCCAAAGCCGATCGAGCATGATGTCCGCAACATCGTTGGCATCGTGGACAAAGTCCTGGGGTCGTATATTCGAGGGCAGTTGATTCTTGGATTCGTCGTCGGTGTCGTAACGCTAATCGGCTTGTACATTCTCGACATTGCCTACGCTGCGCCGCTGGCCATCGTCGCCGGCATCTTTGAGATGGTGCCGATCCTGGGCCCCTGGCTGTCGTTCATCGCCGCCGCGATCGTTGTGCTGGCAACCGATCCGTCCAAAATCTGGATTGTCGCGATCCTGTTTCTGGCGATTCAGCAGCTGGAGAACACGTTCCTGGTTCCGAAGATCCAGGGCGACGCTGTCGACCTGAATCCAGCGATCATCATGGTGCTCCTCGTGGTCGGCGGTACGTTGTTCGGCATCCTTGGGGTGGTTGCGATTGTTCCGCTTGCAGCAATCGGTCGCGATGTGTTCGTCTACGTCTACAATCGCCTGACCGAAGAAGCACACAGCGGCACCGAGCTACATGCCCACAGTGAACACACAGACACCGGCAGTTAGCCGCCCGTTCGTCAGCCTTGTTCCTCCAAGAGATCCGTGTCAACGCGAAAGATCTCGGCTAGCTCGGTGATGAAGCGGTCTTCGTCGTCGATCTCCATCTGGTACGCGCTGTCGTCGATGCCAACGGGACTCGCCGGGATCGAGAAGCGCACCCAGCCTTCTGCTGCTGCCACGCAAACAAACTCAGTCACCCGCGCCTCGAACTTGGCGTACGTGACTGGCGGGCCAAGCACTTTGTAATAGCGCTCGCCCATGCCGTTCGCCGTCCAGATCTGCCGAATCATCTGGCGATGGCGCGCTGCGATTCCAGACGTGCTGAGCTCCTGCGCCAGAAAGCCGCGCACGAACGCCGACATCCAGCCGAGCTCGCGCATCTCTGCGCCACAGACGGGGCACAGGCCGCCCGGCGCGTCCGGATAGTCGTACGATCGCTTGCAGCGGTCACACCAGAGGTAAGTTCGTTTCGCCATGTCTCGTGCTAATCCATCCCGAATGCTGGATACTTGCCAATGGCCTGCTTCGAGGTTTTGCATACACTACCGGGCCGCGTTCCCTGCCGGCTGAGCCGATCATGGGTCGCGTCAGGTTGTGTCTGAGTAAGGGTACAGGAGTTCCATGATCGCTCTGCACAGTGCGCTCTATACGACGCTCATGCTGCTTTCCGGTGGATTGACAGCCTGGGCGTTTTTCTTACTCGCCACTGGGCGGCCGATCGACGGCTCGTACCGATCAACCTACGTGCTGATGATCGGCACGGCGGTCCTGCAGGGCATCGTCGGTATTGTGATGCTGCTTGAGGATCATCGACCAGGTCAGAGCTTCCACTACCTGTACGGGGTCAGCCTGGTCGTCTTCACCGGCTTCGGCTATGCGTGGGCCACACGCGGCGACTCCCGCCGCGAGACGGTCACGCTGGCAATCGCAGCGCTGGCAGCCTTCGGCCTGATCCTGAGAGCGGCAGCGACCGCCCACTAATGGGCGGTCGCTTCTTCATGTCTCTGGATTGCAGCCACCCGAGCCGGTGACGACTACTCTTCTTCGGCGCTCCGGTCGGCCCAACGCTGCACCAGGTGTGTCAGCAGGATGCCAATGATCATCAGCGGGAAGACGAGCAACAGCTCCATGGTTTCAGTCGCGCGGAACAACATCGTTTGCCCCCTTAGTTCCCGTACAGAGTCTGTTACTCAAGCGTCTTAATGTAGGCGATGATCGCGTTAATATCGTCATCGCTCAGCGGAATCACTGGCATGACTGGCGGGAAGCCCTGCACAACCTTCGCCCCTGGGTCAACGATCGACTCGTGAATGTACGCGTCGTCTGCCGTGACCGTCGAGCCGTCTTCAAGCGTGACCTCGTGACCGTAGAGTCCTTGCCACGACGGACCCGTTGCCGCAGAGCCATCGATCGTGTGGCAGGCAGCGCAGTTAGTCTGATAGAGTTGCTGCCCCTGGAGCGCGACAGGATCGGTGATCTCAGCGCCAGGTGTCGGAGTCGGCACTGGTGGCGGGGTTGGCGCGGTGCCACCGTACTGGTGGACGATGTAATCGTTGATCTCAGTCCAGTCGCCGTTATGGATCATGTTCAGCACGTCGGTCACCTGCTGATCGGTCAGCGGGCCGCCGTCGGCTTCACCCCAGGCCGGCATAAGTGTCGGGCCGCCGCGCTCGATCGTCTGGCGCAGAACCGGCTCACGCTGTTCCCAATCTGGGCCAGATGCCTGGTTGGCAGCGACATTCAGCGGAATACCGCGTCGACCCTGGGCACTGCCATCCGGGCCGTGGCACTCAACGCAAAACTGCGAGTACAGCGCCATACCTCGGTCGACCGATTCGGTCAACTTCTCCGCCTCCGCGGAATCTCGCCGGTGTGGTTCGTTGAACAGGTAGATGACGACCAGCGACGCAATGACGACCAGTCCAATTGCGACGAATGTCGCTTCACGTTGAGACGATCCCACTCGCGTTAGTCTCTCTCTACCTTCACCACCGACGAACAGGCGGTTCGAACACCGATGATCTCAACCCCGACCATATGCACTAGCCCGGGAGCTGAGTGGCCTGGTCTGGCTCGAATTCCTGACGCTCAATGATGCTGTCAGGGTTCGTATCCACTACCAGGTTGCTACCTTCAATTGTGATTGGCATCAAGTCCATTGCGCGCGGCGCAGGGCCCGCAATGCGGTTGCCATGTCGATCGTAGACCGATCCGTGGCAAGGGCAGTGAAAGTCGCCTTCGCCCGAATTCCACGGCACCGTGCAACCGAGGTGGACGCACTTCCAGTACAGCGCGAGGACGCCGTCCTCATTGTTGATGATATAGAACTTGCCATCACGGTTGACCAGCGGTTCTGCGCCAACAGCCGGCACAGATGCGATCGGGACGTTGATCGGCTTACCAAACGCACCGGTCTTGTTCGGCCAGAAGAAGTACACGAAGCCACCAGCGAGCTCCAGCAGAACAATGCCGACACTGCCCAGCACTGTGTTTCGCAGGAACGAGCGCCGGGATACACGCCGCGAGCCTACCGTCTCGTGGAATCGGCTCAGCAAGGCCGCTATCCCCGAGATAATTGGCACAAGCACCAAGCCCGTGATCGTTCGCAACAGCGCTAGCATCGAGAGTCCTTTACTCCTCGGTGCGCGTCTCAACCGACGCGCTCTTCACAAAACTGAGTACTTAGTGAGCCGCGTGCTGCAGGTCCACCCATGGCCAGTACAGCATCAGCTCCATGCCGTAGCCGCGGAAGAACGTACCGATGATCGTCAGGAAGAAATACGAGACGACGAACCCGGTGAACAACCCTATGAAGAGCTCTCTGCGCGTTGGTCGATAGATGATCTTCAGCAGCGCAATAAGTATCAGGCTGAAACCGACCATGATTGCGACCGGGATGATCTGCTCGTAGACGACCTCAGCGACCTTGCCCTGCAGCGACTTCGTCACGCCGATGTAGTTGTCGAACATGATCAGGCCGAACTCAACGACCACGGTGAAGATCGCTGAGAACCAGACGATCTTCTTGCCCTTGTCCGATGTGAACAGAATGCCCACACCGAGCGGCGAGCGATCGAAGAACGGGACGGCTGCGATCAGTACCAGGGCAACTGTCGGCACGATCACACCGGCCAGCGCCGGGTGCATGTGCAGAAGCAGCTCCTGCAGGTTCAGGAAGTACCACGGTGCCTTCGCCGGGTTTGGCGTTACCGTCGCATTGGCTCGCTCAACGAGCGGCGGGTTGGCGATGAATGACAACCCCAGGAGCAGGAAGAGGAAGATGACCGCACTGAGCGCCTCGACCACTACCAGAGTTGGCCAAACCATGACCTCGTCTTCTGCGAGGTCCGTCGGACGCGCCGCTGTTCGCCCGCGAACGAGCTCAAGCAAGCGTTGACGCTTCTCTTCGCTGATACTCGGCGCCGCTGCGCCGGACCGTGCAACCTCTGCCACTGGTGCTACCCCTTCTTCGCCCCCGTCAGCCGTTCTGCGTCACGCTCGGTCTACAGCGGTCCGGAGATGCCGCCATCCTTGCGGATGCGCCAGAAGTGGACGGCCATCATAACCGCTGCCGCGAGTGGCAGGAATATCACGTGAAGCGTGTAGAACCGAATCAGCGTACTTTGGCCAATCTCCAGGTCGCCGACAAGGAGGAACTGAACCTTTGGCCCAATGAGCGGCGCTGCCTTGGCCATGTTGGTGCCGACGGTGATGGCCCAGAAAGCGAGCTGGTCCCACGGCAGCAGATAGCCAGTGAACGAAAGCAGGAATGTCAGGAAGAGCAGGACAACGCCAACGACCCAGTTGAACTCGCGCGGTGGCTTGTACGAGCCCGTGTAGAACACGCGGCACATATGCAGGAACACCGCGATAACCATGCCGTGTGCGGCGTAGCGGTGCATGTTACGCATGAGCTGGCCGAAGGTCACCGACGCTTCGATGTCCTGCATGTTCTGCCACGCCTGATCGGTCGATGGCACGTAATAGAACATCAGCAGAACGCCGGTCATCACCAGGATCAGGAACATGAAGAATGAGAGTCCGCCAAGACAGAACGTATACGTGACTTTCGTCGCGTACCGTTTGATCTTCACCGGGTGCAGGTGGAGGAAGACGTTCGATGCGATGATCAGCGCCTGGTTACGCTGTGTGTCGGGATACCCATGTCGCACGATCGAACGCCACAGGGCGCTACCGGTGATACGATCGGCGATCGTTTGCTCTCGTCGCATCGTTCCCCTCATCTCAGGCCGCGCTATCGCGGCACCAACCAATTAACCCGGATCCTGGCGTGAGACAACGGTCGCCGACACCCCATTGTCGACGATCATGCCTGCGACGTGACATGTTACCCGATCTTGCGGCTTCGTGGAGCGGGGCGCTGTGCAACGATGAGCGAAAGCCTGGCGTTCGGGCAATGTCGTCTCCCGAGTGGCCGGCACTCGACCAAATCCACTGGGGGGAACCTGTGGCGCAGTATAGCATAGGCCTCAGGCTATGTTTGCCATTTCACAGACCAGTTGAGTCCGGTCGCAACGACCGATCCGGAACTGCATCTGCGTCACCCTGCCAACCTCACAGAATCGCAGTCGACTATTCGCTATCCTCGCCGGATTCCGATGCAGACCCTGCTGTCCGCAACAACGGAAACAGAATGACTTCACGAATCGACTGCTGATCGGTGAGCAGCATCGTCAGCCGGTCAATACCGATCCCGAATCCGCCTGTCGGTGGCATGCCGTACATCAGCGATTGCACGTAGTCCTCGTCGATCGGCATCGCCTCGTCGTCGCCTTGCGCGCGGTCCGCTGCCTGCTCCAGGAATCGGTTCATCTGGTCGATCGGATCGTTGAGCTCCGAGTAGGCATTGCACAGCTCAAGCCCACCAATAAACGTCTGGAATCGTTCGACAGTGTTGTCCGATTCGGCTGAGCGCTTGGCTAGCGGCGAAAGCTCAACCGGGTAGTCGATCAGGAACGTCGGCTGAATGAGCGTCGGTCGCACGAACGTCTTCATCAGTTCGTCAACGATGCGGGGCCAGACCGTTGTCGGCTCGACATCGGCGCCCTTGGCCTTTGCCAGTTCGTACAGCTCGCGCTGATCCCGGACAGTCTCGTAATCAATGCCGGTCGCTTCGTAAATCGCGTCGGCCATCCGCAATCTGCGCCACGGCGTTGTGACATCAATGTCATGTCCGGCGTAGGTAAATCGCGGCCCGCCAAACACCTCATGCACGACCGTTGAGAGCATGCGCTCAACCATGTCCATCACATCGTGGTAGTCCGCGTAGGCCATGTAGAACTCAAGCTGGGTGAACTCCGGGTTGTGGCGTGTGTCGACGCCCTCGTTGCGGAAGTCCTTGCAGATTTCATAGACGCGCTCGAATCCGCCAACGATCAACCGCTTGAGATAGAGCTCATCGGCGATGCGCAGGTACAGCGTCTGATCGAGCGCGTTGTGATGCGTGGTGAACGGTCGCGCATGCGCGCCGCCATAGACAGGTTGCAGCGTCGGCGTTTCAACTTCAAGGAAGCCCTCACCGTCAAGGAAATGGCGGAGCGTGGTGATAATCCTCGCACGCGTGACAAAGATGTCACGCACCTCCGGGTTGGAGAACAGATCGGCTGAGCGCTGCCGATAGCGCAGCTCAACGTCCGTCAAGCCGTGCCACTTTTCCGGCGGCGGGGTGACAGCCTTCGACAACATCACCCATCGAGCCGCCTCGACGGTGACTTCACCAGTGCGAGTCCGAAACAGCGTGCCTTCAGCCTCGACGAAGTCGCCGAGGTCAACCATCCGAATGAACTGCTCGTACGCATCCGCCCCGATGATGTTGGCGCGCAGATAGATCTGAATCCGACCGTGACCGTCTTCAATGTGGGCGAACGTCGCCTTGCCCATTTGCCGAAACGACATCACGCGGCCAGCCACGGTCACCTTCTCCGGGTCACGCCCTTCAGCCCAGGATGCTTCTCCAGCCTCATAACGCGCGACCGCTTCTGCTGCGTTGTGCGTCCTCGACGATCGCGTCGGATATGGCTCGATGCCCTGCCCGCGCATGGCATCCACCTTCGCCAGGCGGACCTGCTGTTGTTCGCTCATTTCCATAGATTGCTTCCCCCTCCACCGAGTTCTACGAACGGCTCACAAGAAAACGACCGCGCGCCGTCTGCTGCCCGCGGTCGATACCCATCCAGATTGCGTGTGCTGGAGTGCGCTATTGCACGTGCTTGATGTGGTACGTCGTTTCACCACCGGGCGCGGTGACAGTTACACTCTCTCCAGCGCGTTTACCAAGCAGCGCCGCCCCCACCGGCGAGACATCCGAGATCTTGCCGACTCGCGGGTTGGCTTCTTGCGGACCGACAATCGTCCATGTCTCTTCAACGTTCTCGTCGTCCACCAGTGTCACGACCGAGCCGAAACTGATCGCGCCGGAGGCATCGCCGCCCGCGACGATCTCGGCTGTTGCCAACACCTGCTCGATCTCTCGAATGCGGGATTCAAGCTGCACGAGCTCTTCCTTGACGTCTTCATATTCGCTGTTGTCGGATACATCGCCATCCGACGACAGCTCCTGAATACGCGCCAAAAGCTGATGACGCTTCACGTCCCGCAAGAGTGCGTGCTCGGCTTGAAGCTCGGTTTGACCAGTTGGCGTCAGCTTCACTCGCTCATCGATTGCCATGATGATTGCACCTCCCACCCCGACATCGCGAGGCTGCCAGAAGATACAGCGAGCGGCCGCTTTCGCGGCCGCCGAAGTGGGCACGACTGGGCTCGAACCAGTGACCTCACGGATGTGAACCGTGCGCTCTGACCAACTGAGCTACGCGCCCGAACTATGCCGCCCAATTATAGCACGGGCGGCAGACCGCTCATATCAACTCAGGCTCAGGATGTGGCGTCGCGGAGCGCGTTCGTTGCCGTTCTCACTGCGAAGC
>JAMLIA010000071.1 GCA_023954495.1 Thermomicrobiales bacterium
ATCACCGGCGTCGCGATTCTCCCCGGTAATCGACAGGCGCGCGTGTCGCAAGTGACGACGAACGTTCGGATGCGCCGATACACGGATGCCGAAATTGAGCGCTACATCGAGCGTGGCGAGCCGTTCGACAAGGCCGGCGGCTACGCGATTCAGGACGGCGAGTTCCATCCCGTCGAGCGCTTCGAAGGCTGCTACTCCAACGTCGTGGGCCTGCCGCTCGGCAAGGTGATCGAGATGCTGACGGCTGTCGGTATTCCTCTCTCGGTCGACGACGCTGACGCGATCGCGGCGGTCTGCCCCTGCTGCGCTGCTAGTCTGATCTGAAACCACAAACCCTGACCGCAACCTCCGGATAGATACAACGCGCCCTTCGGCGGATGATCGGAGCATGAGCAGACGATCATTTGCTGGAGGGTACATGCCGCAACGCCCATTTCGATTCGGAATCATCAATGAGCAGTCGCTCGAACGCACAGTGTGGCTGGCACAGGTGCAGCGCGCAGAGGCGCTGGGTTACGCCACGTTCCTGATCCGCGATCATCTGGTCGACGAGCCGTTTGGTGCGCAGTACGCGCCGATCACGGCGCTGGCGATGGCCGCAGCTATGACGACAACGCTCCGCGTCGGCACGATGGTGATCGCCAACGACTTTCGCCATCCCGCCTTTCTGGCGAAGGAGTTCGCGACGCTGGCGGCGCTCTCCGGTGGGCGTGCTGAGCTTGGCATCGGTGCAGGCTGGATGCGCGCTGAATACGAGCAGGCCGGGATCGAGTTCGACCGCGCCAGTGTCCGCATCGATCGCCTCGGCGAGGCTCTGGAAATCATCAGCGGGCTTTGGCGCGGTGAGCCGTACTCATTCGAGGGTTGCCATTATCGGGTCGATGGGCTGCAAAGCTTCCCGCCACTGACCGACGCGCAGCGACCTCGCATTCTGATCGGGGGCGGGCGACCGCGCATGCTGCGACTTGCTGGGCGGTTTGCCGACTCAATCGGTGTGCTGACTTCGGCGTACGGCACCGGGGAGATGGTGCCTCGCGTGGACGAGCGAACTCCGGAGGCGGTGCGGGAGAAGATTGGCTGGATACGAGAGGGAGCCGGTAGCCGGTTCAATCAGATCGAGCTCAGCATGATCCCGACGATCGTCGTGACTGATGATCGTGACACGGCAGCAACAAGCGTCATTGAGCAGTACGGCTGGCGTGGCTGCAGCGTGTCGGACGTTCTGGCAATGCCGTCTATGCTGATTGGCACGGTCGAGGAGATCAGTGCCGGGATCGTGCAGCGTCGCGAGGAGTATGGCTTCTCATACATCATCGCCTCAGACACGCAGATGGAAGAGCTTGCACCGATTGTTGGCGCGCTGGCCGGGCGATGACCAACGAGCGAAATAATGGCAAAGCGAAAGCCGGCCCAACGGGCCGGCTTCCGTGGCTTTTGGGCGATCACCCCGAAGCACTGCAGACTAGCTGGCAGCCTCCGAGGCGACGCCCGATGTACCATGACTACTCATGATTAGGCATCACCTCCTTCGCCCTGTTTGGTGTTCGTAGCGAACCCGTGATCGACCTCACGGGATGTAGCGACACTATAGCAGCGGACTTGGTGACTGTCAACGATTCGCGTCCGGTCATTGTGAACGAACGCTCTGCCGTCACGGCTTTGGTGGAATCTGCAGTTCCTGACCGATCGTGATGTCGTTCGGGTCGCTCAGCCCGTTCAGCTCGATCAGCGTATTCAGATCAACGCCGAAGCGGAGAGCGATGGAATACAGCGAATCCCCTTCAACCACCACGTAGGTCGCCGGATTCTCCTCCGGCTGCGCTACACCTGTGCCGGTCGCATCTGCAGGCGGCGCGCGTATGGCGTCGGCGTGACGATGCGCATCGTCGGCTACACCTCAACCGTCGCTGTCGCCTCAGGTTCCGGCGAGGCGTTGTCGTTGCTCAGCGGGCTCGTACAGCCAAACGCAGTCAGGAACATGACCAGCGTCAGTGCCAGGTGGATGCGGTGTCTGTGAAGCATGGAGGTCATAAATCTGAATCTACCAGTCATCGCTGGTCTATGCGGTCAATAGGTCGCTAGCGGTCGCCGAACAGACGGCGTTGCAGCGAGTCGATGTGCTCGCGTCGCTTCTCGGTTTCCTGTGGCAGTGCGGTGAACGAGACATCCAGGACATCGCCGTCGTTGGTGCCGTCGGGCAGGCTGGAGAGTGGCACGACGATCATGCGGCCATCATCGGTCACCAGCGTCGCGAGCATCTCACCATGTTCGTCGCTATCGATCTCGTCAACAGTGACGCGCTCGGTCACTTTCACGTTCCGCCGCCTTCCGCTGTCCAGATGTCGTAGGTAGTTCCGTCGGTCGTGATCTCGATTCGCCCATCGAGGTCGGAGCGGTAAATCTGAATGTTGCGCAGCCGCAAGCGCTGAATGACCTCGTCAGCGGGATGCCCGTACTGATTGTTCAGGCCAACCGGGATTAATGCCACCTCCGGCGACACTGCATCGAGGAACGCAGCCGAGCTTGAAGAAGCGCTGCCGTGGTGGCCGACAACAAGAAACGTCGAGTGCAGATCCTCGTCGGTTTCGAGCTCGATCATCCGGCGTTCTGCCGGTGCTTCTGCGTCGCCGGTAATCAGGAACGACACGTCGCCATAAGTGATTTTGGTGACGATGCTGCTGTTGTTGTCACCCTGGTCGCCGGGCGAGAGCGTTAGCGGGTCTTCCGGCCAGAGCAGCTCGACCGAGACATCTGGCCCAAGATCGAGCTGCATCCCACGCCGCCCACGAATCGCTTCGATGTTCTTTTGAACGACGAGATCGAGCGCGCGCTCGTAGCTCTGGTTGCTGGTCGGGATCACCGGATCCACCCAGGCGCTTACCGTCATTGCCTCCAGCAGCGCGGGCAGTCCGCCGACGTGATCCTGATCCGGGTGGGTCATCACAACGTAGTCGAGCGTTTCAACATCGTGAGCGCGCAGGAACGGCAGCAGCTCCTGCCGGACGCGTTCGCCGGAGCGTCCGCCATCGATCACCATCGCGTGACCGCTGGGCGTGACCACGGCAGCTGACAGCCCCTGCCCCACATCGAGCAATGCGAACGTGAGCTTTCCGCGTTCGATGACGTGCGTTGCCGTTGGCTCGGCGCGATCGCTGCCGATCCTGACTGGCAGGACCGTGAGCGCCAGGATCGCGCAAATGACGAGGAAGAGGATGCTACCAACCACCATGATGACGAGGCACGAGCGAGCAGCCGAGGCATTGTCCCGATCCAGCATTAGCTACGGGTGCTCGAGCCATCATCGCGCGTTGTCCACCAGACATGGACGATGCGATGGATGGCTGTGATGTGGGTCAGGATAGCCAGCAGCCAGAGACCCCAGACCGGCTGGGAAATGAGCAGCGCCGCGGCGAGGATGACGACGCGCTCAAGGCGCTGAGCAACGCCGACGTCGCCGCGAATCCCGATCGCTTCGGCCTTCGATCGTGTGTAGGAGATCATCAGTGAGCCGACGATCGTCGCGTAGGTCAGCAACACCGGGATCGTGCCGGCGTCGGTGCGCGTGAGATAGACCAGCAGACCGGCGAAGACCACTGCCTCGGAGTAGCGGTCGACGGTACTGTCCAGGAATCCGCCGAACGCGCTTGTTTGGCCGGTGGCCCGGGCGACCGCACCGTCCAGTGCATCGAAAGCACCGGCGATCAGCACAAGAACGCCACCGAGGATCAGGTTTCCGGATGCGATGACCGTTGCCACGCCGACATTCAGTAGCAGCCCAGCGACCGTCAGCGCATTGGGCGAGATCTTTGTGCGCGCCACCGCTCGGCCAACTGGTCCGAGGCGCGACCGAACGCGATTCGCGAAACGGGTGCTAACCACGGCGACCCACGATCTCTTCCGGCCATGCCTGGCGCGTGTCGACCGTCGCCCGACTGACAATTGCACGCTGGTAGACATCCAGCAGACGTTCGGCAACGACGGCCCACGAAAACTGACGCACATGCTCTCGGCCGGACGCGACCAGGCGCTCGCGCAAGCCGGTGTCGGCGAGGACGCGGACAATCGCCAGCGCCAGCGCCCGTGGGTCCTTCGGCTCGACCAGCACGCCATCAATGCCATGTCGGATAACGCCTCGGTAGCCGGCAATCGACGAGGCCACGACCGGTATGCCGCTGGCCAGCCCCTTCGAGCAGGATCAGGCCGAACGACTCGCGACCGGTTGACGGTGCGACGAAGACGTCGGCGCTGGCGTAGTAGCGCGGCAGGTCCTGCGCGGAGACGAACCCGGCGAAGATCACATCGTTGATGCCGTTGTGCTCCAGGAATCGCTCGTAGCGATCGCTCATGCCCTGCCCGACAACGATCAGGCGAGCATCCGGGAACTGGCTGCGGATCATCGGCATAGCCCGGATCAGGTAACGGAAGCCTTTGCGTGGCTCGTTGAAGCGTCCCACGAACAGGATGTTTGGCCGCCCATCCATGAACTCAGGTATCGGGTCGGCGCTTTCGTGGAACTGATCTAGCGAAATGCCGTTGGGCACGATCTCGTAATCGGCCGGGAAGTACGAATCGACAAATTCGCGGGCGGCTTCCGACACGGCGACGCGGGCATCGAGCTTGTCGAAGAAGAGATCGAGAACTGGCTTCAGGTACATGTACATGACGTTGCTTGGTCGCGCCGCATGAAAGGTCCCGACGTTGGCAACGTCGGAGTGCAGTAGCACCGCCGGGCCGAGCAATGGTGTGAGCGGCTCATGCAGGTGGACGACGTCGAAGGTCTGCGCTCGCATGAACTGGCGGACTTTCCAGGTCACTGCCGGGGAAAAGGTGACGCGCGCCATCGACTCGTTCGACGGCACGGGGATCGCCATGCCGACGCGATAGACGTGGCCATCGTCGGTCTCCCCGACATCCGGCGACGTTGCCGCAATAATGCGCGTCGAGTGACCCATCGACCGAAACTGGCGATCGAGCTGGGTGACGTGCTCGTTGACGCCGCCGGGGTAGCCAAAGTCAAACGGCGAGACAAGGAGGATGCGCACTGCTACTCCCTTCGCCGCTAGCGGCTGACGCGATGCGCGCCGTCAGGTATTGGAGATTGGTTTGATCTGGCTCCGTAGAGCACGACAGTTCGATACGACCCAACCCCCACTCGTCGCTTCCATCGCACCGGGACGTATTGCCCTTTGCGCGGATTGTAGCATCGGCTCGCAGGCGATTGATTGCTGCACCGATCTCGTGGCACCCTCTTCGCTGTTTGTCACGATGTCCCTGGAGGCTGCCGACCGTTGACACTTCGCCCTTCACCGCTTGAGCCGGGTAAGCGAGATCGCGTGCCGCCGGGGATTCGGCAGCTCGCACGTGACTATCATCTGTCGTTTGTGACCGCTGTATTCGCTGCGCATTGGTTGCTGGTGACACTGGCCGGCGCGCTCGCGACGCGATACGCGACGACCAATCCGACAGTCAAAGCGCTCGGTTGGGGACTGCCGAATCTGAGCGGAATTGGCCGCCTCACCGTCCAGCCAATGCGGAACTGGGACGGATTCTGGTACAGCCTCATTGCTGAGTTTGGCTACGTCCATGAATCGACGACAGCGTTTTGGCCGCTCTACCCGTGGTCGATGCGCGTTGTTGCTGATCTGTTTGCGATCCCGGTTGAGGTTGCGGGGTATCTGCTGTCGAATCTCGCCTTCTTCCTCTCCCTGGCAGTGCTGTTCCGCTTTGTGGCATCGCAGTGGGGTCAGGATGTCGCGCGCCGCTCCGTCCTGCTGCTGGCGTTCTTCCCGACGGCGTTCTTCTTCTCGGCGGTCTACAGCGAGTCGTTCTTCCTGCTGTTCTGCGTCCTGGCATTTAGTTGGGCGCGGTCGGGCGACTGGTGGTGCGCCGGTCTTGCGGCCCTGCTGGCGGGTCTGACGCGTAACGTCGGGGTACTATTGGCGATCCCGATCGGCATCATGTTCCTGCGTCAGTACGGACCGGCGCTACAGAAGCATTGGCGACGCCCGACGGCCTGGCCGCGACAGGTGCTGGCACTAGGCCTGATTCCGCTCGGCCCGATTATCTTCTTCCTTTACCTCTGGCATGCGTTCAACAATCCGCTCATGACGATTGAGGCGCAAAAGGGCTGGGCGCGGATTCAGGCGATGCCGTGGACGACGTTCAAGATGGCCTTCGACCAGTGGGAAGATGGCTGGCTGCACGCACTGCTGGCGTCGCCGACCTGGGCGACGCTGACGTCATACTCGGTGCGCCTGTCGTTCGCGGAGTACGAGTCGCTGGACATCCTGATGGCGTTCGTTGGCATTGCGCTGATCGTCTACACGTGGCGGGTCTTGCCGATCGAGTACTCCAGCTGGGTCACGGTCATGTTCGCCCTGCCGCTGTTCAGCCCGTCGACTGTCCACCCGTTGATGTCGGTGCCGCGCTTCTTGCTGGTGCTGTTTCCGCTCTTCATCGCGCTGGCGCTGCTGCTGCGCCGTCGGGTCGCGTTCTTCGCGGTCCTCATTCCCTCCGCTGCGTTCATGGCGCTGCTGGTCGTCCAGTTCGCGACCTGGTTCTGGGTGTCCTGATCTTCGGGCCATTGGACCGTGAACCGGCCCGTCGTCATCGCCAATGCGACGGCCGGATCCTGCCCAGAACACACTGAGGGCCCACGCAAACGCGAGAGCCCTCAGTGGCGGGGAATGGGTGAAGGAGTCAAACGAGGGCTGATCCGACCTCCCGTGCCGGGAATATCTTGCGGTATGCGTCGTGGTTCGGGCCGTACCATTCGATCAACAGGTTGTTGTACCAGTCAGCGCGCTCAGCATCCGTGTACCAACGCACGCCGGTGTATTCAGCGGCCTTGAGGATTCCAAGGACCGCGTGTGTGATCTCATCATCGACAAAGTCCGGGCCGATTGGTGACACAATCCAGCGCGCCAGGTTGTTGGCAGTCTCGCGTGTGCGCGCCATGTCACGGGTGACCTGGAACGACACGAAGAACATCGGCTGAACTTCCGGCAGCCAGTCGAGATCGACAAGCTCGTTACGTACGTATGAGATGTAGGTCGCCAAGTCTGCCTCGTCGGGGATGCGGACGGCGAGCCCGTATGGCAGCGCCCAGTGCTCATCCTTCGACATCGGCAGTCCGGCTCCGGCTTCCATGCCCAGCCGTACCTCGTTGTAGAGCCACATCTGGCGAGCTGTGATGCCTTCGTCGCCGGCGAAGCGACGGTACTGCTCCATCGCATGCGGCAGGCTCGGCTCATCGTGCTCGTCGAGCAAGCCCTTGGCCGTCTCGTAGAGCGCATCGTCTGCAAACGCGATCAGCGCGCCGTCGTACGGTCCCGGCAGATGCAGGCCCCAGACGATAGCCGTGCCCGGCAATGGTCCGTCAGGCAGCGGCAGCGGCATGGTGAACCCGTAGTCAACGAACAGCGGCACTCCCGGAAGCGGCTGCGGTGGTGCCATCCCGGCGACCGGCTCAGCCCACGCGAGCCGAATCCCTTCGATGCCCAGCGTCTCCGGATCGAATTCCAGGTCGGCATCCAGCTCGATGAAGCGCGGCGTGCCCTTGGACCGCTTGGTCGCTTCGGACAGCGCACGCCGACAGTTGGCCGGAATGCCAACCGGCTCGGCGTCGGCGATGCCAAACGCTTCCATCAGAAGCTTCCGCGCACGATCGGTGCTGCGTACCAGAAGCATTGGAATGTCATCGCGTCCGACATAGGATCGCCATGCATTGAAAACTTCCTCAAAGGTCAGATCGTCGTCAGGTGACGCTGCGTCTTCGGCGAGCGCCATGATGTCACGCAAATGCGGATGGGCGGGGTAGTCAGCAGACCGAACCGGCTGCATGCATTCAATGCCGAGCGTTCAAAACCCGCCCAGCCACTGGTTTGCCCATGTATCACGATCGAATGGCATGCGTTTTCCTCCACCAACCCTGTTGGATAATCCCGAGAATATCTGTCGGAATTAGTCTATCGACACCAGACTGACTGTGTCAAGCGATTCAGAGAAACGCATCGGCCCGAGGCGATCGCCTCGGGCCGCTTGCAGAAAATCCGAGCATTGGTTAGCGAGACACGCGGTAGTTTGGTGCCTCTTTGGTGATGACCACATCGTGCGGGTGGCTCTCACGCAGCCCGGCTGAGGTGATGCGGACGAAGCGCGATTCCGACTTGAGTGTCTCGATGTCGGGTGCGCCACAGTAGCCCATCGCCTGCCGCAGGCCGCCGACGAGCTGATAGACGATCGCCGAGAGCGGACCCTTGTAGGCGACGCGCCCTTCGATGCCCTCCGGGACGAACTTCGCGAGGCTATCGACGTGCTCCTGGAAGTAGCGGTCCTTCGAATAGGATCGCTCCTTCATTGCGCCGAGCGAGCCCATGCCGCGATATTCCTTGAATCGTTCGCCCTGGAAGAGGACAACTTCGCCCGGGCTTTCCTCGGTGCCGGCCAGCAGGCCGCCCAGCATGGTCGAATCAGCACCGGCAGCAATCGCCTTGGCGATGTCGCCCGAGTACTGCATGCCGCCATCGGCCACGATTGGCACGCCGGCCGCTTTGGCAACGGCGGCGGCCTCCATGATCGCGGAGATCTGCGGGACGCCGATGCCGGCGACAACGCGGGTCGTGCAGATTGAGCCGGGACCAACGCCGATCTTGACGCCATCTGCGCCAGCATCGATCAGTGCCTGCGTCGCCGAGCCTGTTGCGACGTTGCCGGCGACGACCTCAATGCCGAGCTCGCGCTTCACGCGCCGCACCATGTCCAGCACACCGCTGGAGTGGCCATGAGATGTGTCGATCACGACGACATCGACGTTGGCATTGACCAGTGCAGCCGCGCGCTCAAACGCGTCGTCGCCGACGCCGACACCGGCTGCCACACGCAGGCGGCCCTGTTCGTCCTTCGTGGCGTTCGGATACAGGATCTTCTTCTGAATGTCCTTGACCGTGATCAGACCCTTGAGGAAGCCATGATCGTCCACGACCGGCAGCTTCTCGACCTTGTGCTCATGCAGGATTTCTCGGGCCTCGTCGAGCGTCGTTCCGACCGGAACCGTGACAAGATTCTCGCTCGTCATCAGCGTCGAGATCGGTCGGTCGAGATTGTCTTCGAAGCGCAGGTCACGGTTCGTCAGGATGCCGACGAGCTTACCGGCGGCGTCGGTAATCGGCACGCCGGAGATGTGATAGCGCTCCATCATGGCGACGGCGTCGGACAGCAGATCGTCCGGTCGGAGTGTGACCGGCTCGACGATCATGCCGGACTCACTGCGCTTGACCTTGTCGACTTCCTGAACCTGCTCCGCGACCGAGAGGTTGCGATGAATGACGCCGATACCTCCCTCGCGCGCCAGGGCGATCGCCATGCGCGCTTCGGTGACGGTATCCATCGCGGCGGACACGATCGGGATGTTCAGCCGGATGTTGCGTGAGAACCAGGTGCCGGTGACGACCTGATTTGGGATGACTTCGGACGCTGCCGGGAGCAGCAGCACGTCGTCAAATGTCAGCCCTGTGCCAACGATCTTCTCGTTGAAATCAAACCTCAGCCCATCTGAGGCAACGATACGAGTGGCAATTGGATCACCCATAATCGTCATCGAATCGCTCTCTCCTTCGCCCGTAACACGCGTGCCAGCCCGAAACACAACTCTACCTGGAGTCCATCGCGACAGGCGCTTCGGCCGCTGTCGCACCAACCTCAGAATCCGCAGGCGGTAGTCCCAACCGCTGGGTCACCTCATCTGCAAGATCCCGATATGCTTGCGCGCCACGCGACGACGGGTCGTACTCGGCAATCGAGCGACCATGCGATGGCGCTTCGGCGAGCCGCACCGTGCGCGGCACTATCGAGCGAAAGATCCGGTTCGGGAACAGCCTCGCGACATCACGCACCACCTCACCGGCCAGTCGGGTGCGTGAGTCATACATCGTCATCACCAGCCCGAGGATGTCCAAGCGGCGGTTCAGCCCGCGCTTGACCAGATCGACCGTATTGATTAGTTGAGTCAACCCTTCGAGCGCCAGGTATTCGCACTGAACAGGAATGACGAGATCATCTGCCGCAACCAGACCATTGATCGTCAGCAAGCCGAGCGACGGCGGACAATCAATAATGATGATGTCGTAGCGTGCTCGTGCCGACTGCAGCGCTGCATCGAGCCGCATTTGCGGTCGTGCCAGGCTGGTTAGCTCAACCTCCGCGCCGGCCAGCAGGTGGTTCGCGCCGAGGATATCGAGCGATGGGCGGACATCCTGGATGATTGCGGTATCGACCTCGGTGCCGTCGACGAGCACATCGTAGACGGTGTACTCCAGCTCGCGCTTGTCGAGCCCGACCGAGCTTGTGGCGTTGCCTTGCGGGTCGAGGTCAATCAGCAGAATCTGGTAGCCGCGTGCGGCGAGGTCGCATGCGAGATTCACGGCGGTCGTCGTCTTACCGACGCCACCCTTCTGGTTCGCTAGCGCCAGAACCTTACTCACCAGTCGCACCTGATGCGACGACGCTTGCCTGCTGCACGTTCTCCCGGCTCAACCTCCGACTGATTCCCGCGCGTACCGCCCGGCCCCCCGAGAGGTGATCGCTAAGGATACCAGAGGACTGAGCCGAGTGAGCGATGTCAGACCGGCCAATCAGTTCCAGAATCGTGCTGCCAGCGGCTTGCGCTTCGGATATGCGCCGGTCTCTTCCGCCTGCTGCTCCATCCGCTTGATGCCACGGCGGACGTAGGTGACGCCCGTCCAGCGCACAGGCTCAGGCTCCCAGTCCGGCGAGGCGTGCGTCGTCATCGGCAGATGTGTCAGCTCGGTGTCCTTCTCAGTGATGAGATCTGCCAGGACGCGGCCAGACAGGTTGGTCGTGGCAACCCCTTCGCCCGAGTAGCCGTAGGCGCGGGCGATGCCCGTCTTGCGGTCGTAGGACATTGTCGGGATGCGATCGCGCGGGACACCAAGGACGCCGCCCCATGCGTGCGTGAACTTCACATCCTTCAGCATCGGGAACCAGTCGACGGCTGACTCCCGCCCAAGCTCGAAGATCTCTTCGCGCAGATCCAGCGCATCACTGATGCGTGAGCCGTACGGGTAGCGCCCGCTATACGGGCCGAAGGCGATCCGACCGTCGGCGGTGTGGTTCAGGTAGCCTCCAGTGGTGCCCCAGCCGCCGACGACTTCGCGCTTCTCCCAGCCGATCTGCTGCCAGATCTCGTCGGGCAGTGGCTCGGTGACGACGATGTGCGATGTCATCGGGATGATCTGGCGGGAGAGCTGCGGAAGCTGCGACAGGTATGCCTCACCAGCCAGCACGATCACCTTGGCCACGACATTGCCGCGCTCGGTGTCAAGTCGCGGTAGCGGCCCGGGCACGAAGCTCGTCACGCGGGTCTGCTCATAGATCGTGCCACCATGGCGCTCGACGGCGCGCGCGAGGCCGCGCGTCAGCCTGGCTGGCTGCACTGACGCGCCTTCCTTATTCCAGAACGATCCGATAGCGCGGGTGACGCGCAGGTGTTTTGCGGTTTCGTTAGCATCCAGCAGTGCACCGTGATCGCCAAGCCCGAGCATCTCGAACTCGTGGTACATCTCCTCGATCTTTGGCATCTGCCACTCGCCGCGCGCGAACTCGATCGAACCGCTCTTGATGAAGTGCGCGCCGATCCCTTCGCGCTCGCAGACTTCGCCGACATTGTCGACGGTGTCGAACATCGCCGTCTGCACCGCGCGAGCCGCGTCGGTGCCGAATCGATCGGCGAGCGTCGTCAGTGCTGTTGGGAAGCCGGAGTAGCACCAGCCACCGTTGCGACCGGACGCGCCGAAGCCGGCGATCTCAGCTTCGAGGATGGCGACGTTCAACGATGGGTCGGCCTGCAGCAGGTGGTACGCAGTCCACAACCCTGACAAGCCGGCACCGAGAATGGCGACATCGACCGTGATCGAGCCATCCAGCGGTGGCCGGGGTGTCAGGTCGTCGTCCGACGTCTCCAGCCAGAAGCTATAGCGTCCGTAGTCCTTACTCACGATTCCCTCTTCCCCTGCACATTCCACTATCAGTCAGAAGGTGCGCGCATCGTACCGTCTGGAACACTGGCGAGCGATCGAATTTCAATCCAGATGGTACCGCCTCAGGGCGGGTGGGCGTGGAGGAATGGGTAGCCCCACCCGGGGCTACCCATTGATTGAACGTGTTACTCGCTGAGCATGACCCGCTTCAACCACGAACCGGCTGCTGCTGTCGGCAGGTGGAAGATGTTGCTCACATGTGGCTTGGTGACGTAGAAGTTCTGGCCGTGATACACCGCGACGTTTGCTGCGTCATGCACCAGGATGACTTCGGCATCGCTGTACATCTGCAGGCGCTTCTCTTCGTCGGTCTCGATCAGCGCAGCAGCGACAAGTTGGTCGTACTCATCGTTCTTCCAGTGCGTCTTGTAGAAGTCCGCGTTCGACGCGAACAGCTGGTTGTGCCAGTTGCTCGGGTCGGCGAAGTCCGAACCCCAGATGCCGAGGTGAGCGTTGTACAGCTGATCCGCTCGGGCGCTGCGCCACTCGACGTAGGCACGCGGCTCCAGCGGCTGCAGCTGGACATCGATACCCAGGTTGTCCTTCCATTGCTGCTGCAGATACTGGCTGATGATCGGCAGCGGCGTCGTTGTACGCGCCACGAGCGAGAAGTTCTCCGGCCAGCCCTCGCCGTCCGGGTATCCCGCTTCGGCCAGGAGCTCCTTGGCCTTGGCGATGTCGCCTTCCAGCGCAGCGCCCGGGTTGTTGCCGGGGATGTCGGCCGGCAGGATTGTCGGCGCAACCAGATAGTAGTCCTTCAGGACTGCCGTGATCAGCGATTCGCGATCCCAGCCTAGCGCCAGCGCCTGGCGAACACGGATGTCGTCTGTTGGCGCGTTGCGCGTGTCGAAGTGGATCATCTCGGTGCTGGATGCCGGGTAGCCCTTCATCTCAGCCGAGAGTGTGGGATCGGCCAGCGCGCGCTCGTATTCCGCAGCCGGCACGAGTGCATGGTCGACTTCGTCGTTCTCGTAGGCGGTCAGACCCTTGGCGACCCAGTCGTCGTAGATCGTGTATTCGGCCTTACCGATGTGCGGCTTGTCGCCCCAATAGGTCGGGTTTGGCTCGAACACCATCAACTGATCGTGCTTCCACTCAGTGATGATGAATGGGCCGTTGACGACCATGTTCTCCGGCTCAAGCCACTTGTTGCCGGCCGCTTCAACGACGTGCTGCGGCACCGGATACGCCGTCCAGGTCGCCGAGATGATCGGGAAGAACGGCATCGGTTCTTCGAGCGTGACCTCGAAAGTCAGATCGTCGACGGCTGCGACGCCGAGCTGGTCCGGCGTCATATCGCCGGCAGCGATCGCCTCGCCGTTCTTGATCGGGTAGAAGATCGCGGCGTACTTCGATGCCGTCGCCGGATCCATGAC
The DNA here is from genome assembly GCA_023954495.1 of Thermomicrobiales bacterium. NCBI lineage: Bacteria > Pseudomonadati > Thermomicrobiota > Thermomicrobia > Thermomicrobiales > Thermomicrobiales bacterium. The sequence continues at coordinate 13,433 of JAMLIA010000071.1, forward strand.
GCGCCGCCATGAGTACAGGAAGTCGTTGGCGTTCAGCGGTGTGCCATCCGACCACTGCATGTCCGGGCGGATCTTGTAGGTCCAGACCGTGCCGTCGGCATTCGCCTCATAGCTCTCCGACATCGCGGGTGAGGCTGTACCATCTTCCGGGCTGATGACGACGAGACCTTCGAGCAACAGCTCAGCGACCACGGGCTACCGGTGATACCGGGGTCGACATCCTCCGGCTCGACCGCGCCGTAGCGGACGATGCCGCCGGTGGAAGCGCCCGCCTCTGCTTCAGTCCGGCTCCAGCCTCAGCCTCGGTCGCTTCGCCTGGGGCTTCGGTTGCCTCGCCACCGGATTCACCAGCGTCGGGCGTCTCGCCAGACGGCGCAGTAGTCGCCGCTGGCTCGTCGTCGTCATCGCCACCGCAGGCAGCAACAGACCTGCGAGCCCAGCAGCGGCGGTTCCGATGAACGTTCGCCGGGTGACAGACGTGCGGAGCAGGTAGCGCGAAATCTCCATGGTACCCCCTCTTTCCTACCCAACCGATTATGTCCGTGGTGCGGTGCTGGACGTCAGCGTTGCACCCATGGATCGAGCGCGTCTCGCAGGCCGTCGCCTACGAAGTTGAACGAAAGGACGGTGAGGGACAAAGCGACCGCCGGTGAGATAAGGATGTGCGGATACGATCGCAACAGCGCAACGCCGTCAGAGATCATCGAGCCCCACGATGGTGTCGGCGCTGTGACGCCGAGCCCGAGGAAGCTGATGCCTGCCTCGCCGAGGATCGCGGCCGGCAAGCCAAGCGTCGTCGCGACGATGATGATCGGCAGTGTGTTCGGCAACAGGTGCCGCGTCATGATCCGGCCATTGGTCGCGCCGATGCAGCGAGCCGCCTCAACGAACTCCTTGTTGCGCAGCGAGAGGATCTGCCCGCGGATGAGTCGTGACACGGTCAGCCATGACACGAGGCCGAGACCGATGTAGACGCCAAGCAGCCCGCCCGTGGCGCGGTCGAAGGTCTTGAGCGGCAGCAGCGGGCCGCTATCGACCAACTGAAACTGCGCCCGCAGGTAGGTCATGATGATGATGACAAACAGCAGGTTCGGGAATGCGTACAGCACATCCACGACTCGCATCAGGAACGTGTCGATCTTGCCGGGGAAGTATCCGGCGACCAGTCCGACCGGCACGCCAATCGCCAGAATGACGATCTGAACGACGAATCCGACCAGCAGCGAGACCCGCGCGCCGTAGATCAAGCGGCTCAGCATGTCGCGACCGAGCTGATCCGTGCCGAGCAGATGCTCCCGACTCGGTGGCTGGGTGACGGCCAGAAGATCCTGCTCGGCATACCCCTTCGGCGCGAGCAGCGGCGCGGCAATCGCAACGATCACCACAAACACGATGAAGACAAGTCCGATCAGTGCGGCCTTGTTCTTCCGGAAGCTGCGCCATGCGTCACTGGCGAGCGTTCGGGATGAGCGTTGCCCCGCGGCGCCAAGTGCCGCGGCCCCGGTCAGATCGGATGAAACAGGTGCTGCGATCTCCTGAGACTCCATTGCGCCCCTCAATAGTTAATCCGAGGATCGAGCAGTCCATACATGAGGTCAACGAGCAGATTCATCACGCTGACCGCAACCGCGAAGAGCAGCGTCGTTGCCAGAATGACGGGATAGTCGCGCACGGCGATGCTGCGCACGAAGTACCGGCCGATGCCCGGCACACCGCAGACGGTTTCGACAAAGAACGAGCCGGTCGCAACTGCCGCGAACTGCAGGCCAAGGATGGTGACCACCGGTATCAATGCATTGCGTAGAGCATGACGCGCGATGACGCTGACTTCGGCCAATCCTTTTGCGCGCGCAGTCCGGACGTAGTCCTGCTGCAGCACTTCAATCAACGACGAACGGGTGTAGCGAGCCAAAGCAGCAGCCGGAGAGAAGGACAGCGCGATGGTCGGAATGATCGCCTGTTTACTGAATATGCCGTCCCAACCGCCTGTTGGTAACCAGTGCAGACGGGACGCAAGGACGAGGATCAGCAACGACGCTACAACGTAGGACGGCGCTGAGACGCCGACGATGGCCCCGAATGTCGAGAAGTAGTCAATGGCAGTATTGCGGCGAACGGCACCGATCGTCCCGGCGGTAATGCCGATGATCGCGGCTACGACCATGGCTGCGATGCCAAGCTTCAGCGAGACCGGCACGAAGTCCCGCATGATCTCGGTGACATCCCGGTTGCGCTGCGCGTACGAAGGCCCAAAGTCAAGCCGAACCGCCCCGCCAAGATAGTCGACATACTGCCGCCACATCGGCTTATCCAGGCCATACGCCTTGTTCAGCGCATCAATTGCTTCTTGTGAGATTGGCTTATCGCCGGTGTCCCATGGTCCACCGGGTGTCGCGTGAATAAGCAGGAAGGTAATGGTGTAGACCGTCAACAACGTCGGGACGAGAAGAAGGACGCGCCGAATAGCGTATTGACCCACCTGGACCACCTCATCGGATCGGTCGCCGCCCGATCACCGCCGTTGGATTCACGTCGCAGCGAGGGGCGCTGCGTGCCCGGAAAATCTTGGTTTGTTCGATTGCGCAACATGCTATCAGCGACCCGGTAAACACGTCAACAATTTCGAAACTGTTGGGCTGATATGGTGGCGGGCCGTCTATGCACGGGACTACTCCCGTGCACTCTCGAAACATGAGTGGCATCATCCGCGACATCGTTTGCCTCCGGTCCGGCAATCGGCTCAGACCGAGTAGCGAAATCAGAACAGATGGTCTAATCTTGTACCCTGTTCCGATCTCTCACACTGCTCCATGTAAGGAGACGACAACGATGTGCGGACGGTTCGTTATCAAGTCGCCCCTGATGGACATCGTTGAATACTTCGAGGTTCATGATGTTCGTACCGAGGAGCGCGGGCCGCGCTTTAATGTCGCGCCATCCACGCAGATTCCGCTCATTCGTGACACTGGCGATGCACGGACGCTGGATGCGGCGTGGTGGGGCTTTGTCCCACGTTGGGCGAAGACGCTCGACTCAGGTCGTCGCCCGATCAATGCCCGCTGCGAGACGGTTGCCGAGAGCCGCCTGTTTGGCCCGGCCTATAAGCAGCGCCGCTGCCTGATTCCGGCCGATGGATACTATGAGTGGAAAGCGCTGGGTGGCCGACGAAAGCAGCCCTACTACATCCATCCAGCCGATGGGAAGATGCTCGCCTTCGGAGCGATATGGGAACCGTGGCATGAGGGTGACCCGGATGGCATCACGACCACCGCGATC
>JAMLIA010000072.1 GCA_023954495.1 Thermomicrobiales bacterium
AACGGATAGTAGAAGCCGCCGTCAAAGTCAGTCTGGCACTCGAAGTCGCAGTACGAGTCGTCCTGAACCTCGAAGTTGGCCTGGCTGCCGATGTTCGTCAGCCACATGTCGGTGCCGACCTTGTAGCGATCAGCGATCGCGGCAATGGCGTCATCCGACAGGATGTGGACGTTACCAGTCCAGCCTTCCGGAACCAGGTCCGAGAGGGTGATCTGGTAGACATCGCCAACGTTGACGAGGATGTTCTCCTGCCAGCCGGTGTGCAGCGAGCCGGAGCCGTCGCCATCGTTCGGGAAGAAGCGCAGCGTCACCGCCGCGTTGGCATCGTAGCCCATGTTGGCCACGGTCACGCGGGTATCCCACGCGCCGCCCGGACCACCATTGGTCTGGACCAGCGGGATGTAGACGCCATCGGCGTAATCGTCGTAGAGGTCCGGATAGACCTCAGCGCCCGAGACGCCGTTGTAGCCGGACACCGAGGTGTCGGCCGAGGTCGTGTACGGCAGGCCCGCGCCAGCCACAGCCGACTTGACCAGGCCACCAGCCCACAGCGGGATCAGGTAGGTCTTGCCGGCGTAGGTGTCGACCGGCACGCAGTCCTCTGCGTCGCCGTCGCCATTGATATCAACACCGTACTGCCATTCGCAGACGATCTTGCTGCCCTGGACGTTCCCGGACACGGTGCCGGCGTAGAGGCCAGCGACGACCGGGGCACCCGGCTCAGGAACGCCGATGGCGTCCGCCGAGAAGGTCTTCGACGCGCCAGCGGCGAGATAGGCGTAGGTCGAGTAGTCCCAGCCATCGCCGTTGCCGACGTAGAAGAAGACGTAGCCGTCCTCGTGCGTCAGGTTCTGGATCGTGACCGAGCCGTCAGCTTCGCCGAGGCCGAAGTTGTCGTTGTTGTACACCCACGGGAAATAGACTTCCTGAGCACCGTCAAGGCTGAACAGGGTATTGTCCGGCCGCACGCCCGGGGTCCACCCCGGATCCGATGCAGCAGCGGCCGGCGCAGCGCCGAAGACCGCCAACAACCCCGCCAGCATGCCCAGGGTGGCTACCACCCGAAGAAACCGTGAGGGCTTCTTCATGCTTGCTCATCCCCTTAGTTGCACGCCCAGCACACAATGTGCTGGAACCCCTAGCCCGTGCGCTCACGGGCAATCGTCGACAAACCAACCAGAAGCGGATTCCGCCGCTAACCGCCTCCTTCCGACGCTCTTCTGCCGTTCGTACACGTACAGCGGATTGAGTATAGACGTGCGTTCGGGCCTAGTCAAGACAAGCATTGTCTAACCCCTCGGCAATTCCCATACTCTGGATCCGCGTGACTCAAAGTATTAACGCACAAGGGTCGCTGTGGTTGCATCGATGACAGCAGATTCCGCGAGCGTCACATCGGGACGGCCACGGGAACTATTTGCGGCACCCAGCGTATGTGACAGACTGACTCGCGTTGCTCCTGCTTTTGCGAGCAGAATGAATCCGCTTGGTTCGTTTCTGCCGCTCGCCACGGTCTCACACGCAGATTCTGTCTCCTGATTCGAAAGGAACTCAACGCGTTCGTCGGAAAGGGAGCCGGTTAATCCTGGGGATGCGTTCGTGCTCCTTCGCTCGCCGACGCTCAGTATCCGCAAAAGAAAGGACGCCCTCCGATTGCTCGGAGGGCGTTTCTCAGCGTTCAGCTGCCTCAGCAGCAGACGCGCTTACGGTTGGATCGTAATCGACGCCGGGTTGCCGCCGGTCGCGCTGCGAATCACGACGTCCGAGTTGGCGGTGCCGTTCTCAGCCGGATCACCAGCTGCGATCGTGCCGCCGTCATACAGGTCGATCGTGCCGTTGCGATCGAAGTCAACACCGACGCAGAACGCGCCAGCAGTGACCGTGAACCGCGCCGAGGAGCGCTCAGCCAGCGCCGACTGGGTCGCCCCGCCCGGTGTCGGGTTTGCCGGGCAGGTGGATTCAAAGACGTAGATGTTGAAGCCGCCGACCGGTGCGCCCTGCACATGGATATCCAGGATGGCCTGCGGCGTCGGCTCACTCTGGATGATATTCAGGAAGTTTGCCGTCTCGCCCGCCTCGAACGTCCAGCCATCTGCATCGGTGTCGATGTCGATGACCTTGCCGCTCGCGTCGAGGACGACGATGCAGACCGTGTCGGCTGGGAAGACCAGCGTCGCGACGCCGTTCGCGTCCGTCACCGCGGTGGCCAGCGCGCCGTCAAGATCCGGCGTCGAGCCCATCACTGGGCAGCTCTCGAACGCGAAGATGGCGACCTGCGTGCCGACCGCAAACGGGCCGGTCTCGCTTCCAACGCGAACGGTCTTCAGCGCCGTTGCCGGAAACTCGACCGGACCCGCGCCGCTATCGAGCGTGTTCAGGAGCTCGTCGGTGTCACCCGGCATATAGGTCAGATCGAGGTCCCGCGAGACGACCTCGCCGCTGGCGTCAATGACGACCAGGCAGACCGTCGAGCCGCTTGCCGCGACGGGGAAGCTGAGCGCAACCACGCCGTTGGCGTCGGTCTCACCGCTCGCCAGCGCGCCATCAAGGCTCGGCGTTGAGCCGAAGGCTGGGCAGGACGCGTTCGGGAAGATCGCGACCGTCATGCCTGCGACAGGCGTGACCGCCGCCGGGTTGACTTCGCTCTGCTCTTCCATCACGACCGTCTTGGTGATCGTCGCAGTCAGCGCGATCAGCTCAACGACGTTCGTGCGTGAGATGTCCGCGCCCTCCGGAACAAGGATGTTCGAATCACTGAGGTCGGAGCTCGGGCCGAAGATGAATCCGGCTGGCGGGGCCGTCACATTGATGGCGTAGGTGCCGGCGACGACGTGGAACTCAATCGAGCCGTCCGCCCCGGTCTGGCCGGAGAAGTCGGCATAGTCGCCGTTGACATCGGTGCCGGTCACTTCAACGGTCGCGCCGACGACAGGGTTCCCGTTGGTGTCCTCAACGAACTTGGTCAGGCTCGCTGTTGTCGGCTGATCCGGCCAGCCCCAGACACAGTCGTACTGGAAGGCGCGGAAGAGACCGCATGGGTTGTAGCCATTCCAGATGACCGAGCCGTCGCCATTGACCTGATAGTCAACGTTGCCGGACGTCATCGTGAACGGCAGATTCGCGTGCACGATTGCCGAGCCGTAGTAGCCGTTCGGCAGATTGTGCTGCGTCATCGTGTAGGCGATGCCAATCGACTGGGCCGGAACAACCAGCGTCGACGTGCCGAAGTTGGCAGCGTTGAAGCCAGACTGGTTCAGCCAGCTGATGTGCATCGAGTTCTGGATCGGCAGCGGATTGAGCAGCGTCAGGCCGGACGTGGCACCCATGCCCGTGGACGGGTTGCCCTTCTGCACCAGCGGCATTGCCTGCGCAACCGACAGGTTGGCGGTCGCGTTATAGGTCATCGCCTGACCGACGTTGTCATCGTTGCCGAAGTACTTGACGGCATCGACGGCCGCCGCAACCGGGTAGTCCGAGAGGATCAGCGCACCCGCGACCTGATCGAAGATCGGGTTCTGCTGATTCTGGTCCTGCGCCGGCGAAGACGGCCGGTAGGCCGTGATCATGCCGTGCGCGGCGATCCGCTGCGATAGCACCTGGATCGCGTTGCCGTTGTGGACGTACTGGATGTTGACGTTGTTGTCCGTGTCAACCAGGTTGGCCACCGAGAAGCCGGTGTTCCAGCCGTTGTAGTCCATGTACACCGTCGGGGCGAACAGAACGTACTGGCCGGAGAACGGAGAGAACAGACCGCCGTCGATATCGACGCCACAGCCACCCTCGCCGCAGTACGAGCCGGGCTGGACTTCGAAGTTAGCCTGGCTGCCGATGTTGGTCAGCCACATATCGGTGCCGACTTTGTAGCGGTCAGCGATCGCGCCGATCTTGTCATCCGAGAGGATGTGGACCGAACCGGTCCAGCCTTCCGGCACGTAGTCGGAGAGGGTCAGCTGGTAGACATCGCCAGCGTCCACGAGGACGTTCTGCTGCCAGCCGGTCTGCAGCGAGCCGGAGCCATCGCCGTCATTCGGGAAGAAGCGCAGAGTCACCGCAGCGTTGGCATCGCCACGCAGGTTGGCGACGGTCACGCGGGTGTCCCACGGTCCGCCCGGTCCGCCATTGGTCTGCACCAGCGGGACGTAATGCTCGTCGAACTGGCCGACTTCGGCACCGCTCAGGCCGTTGTAGCCCGAGACAGCGGTGTCATCGGCAGTCGTATACGGCAGACTCGCGCCGGCTACAGCCGACTTGACCACGCCGCCGGCCCACAGCGGAAGCAGATAGGTGACGTCTTCAACCGTTGCGACCTCAACGCAGTCCTCCGCGTCGCCGTCGCCGTTGATGTCGACGCCGTACTCCCATTCGCAGACGACCGTCGTGCCCTGCTGCGATCCAGTGATTGTGCCAGCATACAGCGCAGCTACAACGGGTGCGCCCGGAGCCGGAACGCCGATGTCATCAGCCGAGAATGACTTCGATGCACCAGCCGCGAGATACGCGTAGGTCGTGTAGTCGTATCCGTCCCCATTGCCGACGTAGAAGAAGACGTAGCCGTCAGCATGCGTCAGATTCTGAATCGAGACGGTGCCATTGGCATCGCCAAGGCCGAAGTCGTCGTCGTTATAGACCCACGGAAAGTAGACTTCTTGCGCCCCATCGATATCGAACAACAGGTTGCTCGGAGCAACACCCGGCTCAAAGCCCGGATCTGTCGCTGCGATAGCAGCCGTGGGTCCCAGCACTGTGAGCATGCTTGCGAGCATCCCAAGCGCGGCCACGATCCGCAGCACCCGTGAGGGTCGTTTCATGATCTCGTCCCCTTACCACACCACACAGCCAACGACGCCCTCGCTGACTGACCTTGATCCGCGATCGACGCGGAACACTCGATGTCGCACGAACCACCTCGAGCCTTGATGCGCTCGACATTCGAGTTCTTACGGTTTGGTCAGACTCCTTCCATAGTAATTATGCGTCCGGTGTCGGGTCGCAGTATAGAATCCTGTGCCCGTATCGTCAACGCAAGTTATGCAATCGCGAATGGATTGACATGATTTGGTGCAGGCTTCAACGGTAGGTGAGCTGGCGTGGAAACAGTGAACAGCGCGGGTTCGACGTAACCCGCGCACGGCCCGCTCGTTATACTAGCCGACGGTCCCGCATCCGCCGGGAGCACGGCTACGAACGACGAGGAATGCATTTGTCATCCCACGAAACGCAGAATCACCCGCCATCCAGTCGCGCTGTGCGCGTTGGCGTCCTGATCGCGCTGGCTGCGCTGGTCGCGCTGACGTTGCAAGCCTGCATGGGCGACGACGACAGCGGTGACGGCACCCAGCTCGTCTCCATCGAGACATTCACGCCGGTACCGCCCGGCTGGAGCCCGACGGTCAACCCGACGCTGGAGGCGCGCCGCACGCAAGTGTCGGGCACGGCAACCGCGTTCGCGAACCTGCCGACCGCAACCCCGGGTCCGACGCAGCCAGCGGCAACGATCGGCCCGAACGACGAAGTGACGCTCCCGACGCCGCCAACCGATGAGAACGCGATCTTCCCGCCAACATCGACGCTGCTGAGCCTCACGAGCCGTTCGGAAGCATTCGCAGGTGTCGGGTCCTACAACTGGTGGGAAGCGCCGGTCAATTCGGGCGGTAAGGCGACCGCGCCGTACATCAAGATCGATCCGACGTACGCTCTCGCTGTATCTGGCGAACAAGTACGCCTCTTCTTCGAAGAGAACAGCCCGACGCCGCAGTCAACGGACCTGAAGGTGTACCCCGCCGAAGGCAATGTCGCGACGCCGACCAATGAGCAGGGCATCCCGGAGAACACGCTGGCATTCGTCCCGCAAACCGATCCGCTCATCAGCCAGACGATCGAAGGCGGCGACCTGACGATCGCTATGACCGTCCCACCGGGTGAGTACCTCGTCTTCGCCCGGGTGACCTGGCCCATGGTTGAGGGCCTTGAAGATCAGGGTGATCAGTTCACCGAGTACGTCTATCGCGTGCGGGTTCAGTAAGCGATCCCGCACGCGCAGCAATCATCGCGCATGATATGTCGGGCGTGTTCGCACACCCGACATTTGTGTTTGTGCTGAATTGAAACGGACATGGCCATGAGCGACGCCAGTCAGCCGCAGCCGCGCAACGTAACTTCGGTCGGCGCACTCGTCGTGCGCGAGCAATCGCTGCTGGTCGTGCGCATGAGCTACGGGCCGACGCAGGGGCGCTACATGCTGCCGGGTGGCCTGCTCGACCCCGGCGAAACGCTGGATAGCGCAGCAGCTCGCGAGGTCCGCGAAGAGACGAGCGTTGAGGCGCGCCCGGTTGGCATCGTCGGCGTGCGCACGCGCTACGATGGGCCACACAACGACACGTATGTCCTGTGGTATCTGGAGCACGTTGCCGGCGAGCCACAGTCGGACGGGTACGAGAACGACGACGCCCGCTTCTTCACGTTCGACGAGATCGCCGAGCGCGAGGATGTCGTCTATCTCGTGAAGTACCTCGCGGAGCGGATCGCGTCTGGCGCAATCACGCCGCACGCCCACGCGAACGACTACGCCTACCAGTTCCCCGGCACCACGCCGGAGTCATGGAAGCTCTTCATGTAGGCGGCGTGACGACCCGTTACGCCTCGGCGGCCGGCACTCCTCGCACCATGTAGTGTTCGCGGGCCAGCGCCGTGAAGTCGGCGACCTGCGCGGCGACCCAGTCGGCACCGTGTCCCTGCAGCGACGCCATCAGTTGGGCGACGCGCGGGGCGGCCTCGATCGCAGCCTCGGCGTCGAGGAAGAGCGCGCGTAAACGGCGAGCGAGCACGTCCTCCAGCCGCACCGGCATCTCCTTTTCGATCACGTAAGCAGCCATCGCCATGCTGTAGGGCAGACGCGGGTGTACATCGCCGCTGTACTCATGCTCGAACTCGGCAGCTTCGTCAGCAGACGCGCCGAACTCCATCCAGCGCGGCACCTGTGAATCCGCGCCGACCAGCGGCATCTCCGCCGTCAGGCACTCGCGCTGCGGAAGCGCCGCGACGCCAGCGACGTGATCGACCGTGTCCTGCGCCATGCGTCGATAGGTCGTCCACTTGCCGCCGACGATGGTCACCAGCCCGGCACGGCTCTCGATCAGCGTGTGGTCGCGCGATAACGCCGCAGTGGATTCGCCATCATCCGGCGGACGCACCAACGGGCGCAAGCCGGCGAAGACGGCGCGGACGTCGGCGCGGGTCGCGGGCCGCGTGAGATAGCGATCGACGTGCTCAAGGATGAAGTCGATTTCATCCTCTTGCGCGGTCGGTTCCAACTCGGGATGTGGCAGCTCGGTGTCGGTCGTGCCGGCGAGCGTGTGCCCCTGCCAGGGGATGATGAAGACGACGCGGCCATCATCTGTCTTCGGGATGAGGATGCCCGTGTCCGACGACGAGAAGCTGCGATCGGACGAGATGCACCCTGGCTCGGTGCCATCATTGGCGCGGCGTCCGGCTCGTCCATCTGGCGGACCGCATCGCTGAACACGCCGGTCGCATTGACGACGGCGTGGGCATAGACGTTGTACGTCCTGCCGCTAACGGTGTCCTCGACGACCGCACCGACGATCCGGCCACGGTCCTTGAGCAGCGAGCGCACCGGCGCATCGTTCAGCAGCGTTGCGCCGTGCTCAGCGGCGGTGCGGGCGAGGATCATTGCCAGGCGCGTGTCGTTGAACTGCGCGTCGCTGTAGACGATGCCGCCCTTCAGCCCGTCCGTGTCAATCGTCGGCACCAGGTGCGCCGCACCGCCCTTGCCGACGATCCGCGAGCGCGACAGGCCCAGCCGCCCGGCGAGGACGTCGTACATCTTCAGCCCGATGCCGTAGTACGGCAGTTGCCAGGCGGAGTAGGTCGGCACCAGAAAGCGCAGCTCGTGGACAAGGTGTGGGGCGTTGCGGATCAGGCGACCGCGCTCGTGCAGTGCCTCATAGACAAGCTTGATATCGCCGCGCTCCAGGTAGCGCACGCCACCGTGGACCAGCTTGGTGCTACGCGAGCTGGTGCCCTGCGCGAAGTCGCGCGCCTCGACCAGCAGTGTCGCGTAGCCACGCGAAGCGCTATCCAGCGCCACGCCGAGGCCAGTTGCGCCGCCGCCGATGACCAGCACATCGAAGGTGCGATCCAGTCGTGCAATCTGCTCTTCTCTGCGCATTGTTCACTCCTTGCTCCACCACCCTCGCTGGTGCTGTTCGTGTCGATGTCGATCGCCCGGACATGATCGACGAGGTGGTCTATTGCTCTGCGCCATTGCATCCAGAGAAAGAGACGGGACGCGTGCTGCGAAGCCCGCGCCCCATCTCATACCGTCACTGCCGGTTTACGATTCGACCCAGTCGAACGTGCGCTCAACAGCGCGCTTCCAATCGTGATAGAGCTTCTCGCGCTCGTCCTCGCCCATGCGCGGCTCCCAGCGCTTGTCCTCGTTCCAGTTCTGGCGCAACTCATCGGTGTTGGCCCAGAATCCCGTTGCCAGGCCGGCCGCATATGCCGCGCCCAGCGCCGTTGTCTCGGCCACCTTCGGACGCACGACCGGCACGCCGAGGATGTCGGACTGGAACTGCATCAGCAGGTCGTTGTAGACCATGCCGCCGTCAACCTTCAGCTCGGTGAGGTGCGAGCCTGAGTCCTTCTCCATCGCCTCGCCAACCTCGCGGGTCTGGTACGCGGTTGCTTCCAGGGTCGCGCGGGCGATGTGGCCCTTGTTGACGTAGCGAGTCATACCGACGATTGCGCCACGGGCGTCGCTGCGCCAGTACGGCGCGAACAGGCCCGAGAACGCCGGCACGAAGTAGATGCCGCCGTTGTCCTCAACGGTCTTGGCCATGTCTTCGATCTCCGGCGCGCTCTTGATCAGCCCGAGGTTGTCGCGCAACCACTGGACGAGCGAGCCGGAAACGGCGATCGAGCCTTCGAGCGCGTAGACCGCCGGCTCATCGCCGAGCTTGTAGCACACTGTCGTCAGCAGGCCGCTCTTCGAGGCAACCAGCTCGGTACCGGTGTTGTAGATCATGAAATTGCCGGTGCCGTAGGTGTTCTTCGCCTCGCCGACGCCGAAGCAAACCTGGCCCATTGTGGCCGCCTGCTGGTCGCCGAGGATGCCGGCAACCGGCGTGCCGTCCAGCGCACCACCCTTGATCTCGCCGTACACCTCGCTACAGGAGCGAATCTCCGGGAGCATCTGGCGCGGCACGCCAATCGCCTCGATCAGCTCGTCATCCCAGTCGAGCGTTTCGAGGTTCATCAGCAGCGTCCGAGAAGCATTGGTCACATCGGTAATGTGGATACCGCCGTCCGGCCCACCAGTGAGCCACCAGGTCAGGAATGTATCCATATTGCCGAAGATCGCGTTGCCCGCCTCGGCGGCCTGGCGCGCGCCGGCGACGTTATCCAGAATCCAGCGCACCTTCGGCCCGGAGAAGTATGTTGCCAGCGGCAGACCGGTCTTGGCTCGGAAACGGTCCTGGCCGCCCTCACGCGCCAGCTCGTTCACGATCTGGTCGGTGCGCGTGTCTTGCCAGACGATGGCGTTGTAGAGCGGCTCGCCGGTGCGCTTGTCCCAGACGACCGTCGTCTCGCGCTGGTTGGTGATGCCGACCGCGACGATGTCGTTCTTGCGGACGAGGCTCTTGCTGAGCGCGCCCTGAATGACCTCCTGCGTGCGTTGCCAGATCTCGCCCGGTCGGTGCTCGACCCAGCCGGGGTGCGGATAGACTTGCTCGTGTTCCTTCTGATCGACGGCAACGACGTTGCCGGAATGATCGAAGATCATGCAGCGGGAACTCGTCGTCCCCTGATCGATTGCCGCCACGTATTTCCTGTCTGACATGGATTCCCTCCCTCGACTGACGTGCCGAACCGCGCTGTTCGGCTCTAGCTTGGCGTCCGTGTCGCCTGTCGGGATGGTGAGGTTGGAGCGGCCGCCTGGCAGCGACCGCCCCGGCAGGTGTTAGTCGCCTGAAGGTTCGTGCGCAACATCTGCGCCGCGAGGTTCCGGCTCCTCTTCCTTCGGAAGCGGGAGCATCGGTTTCACCAGGAAGTCATAGAAGAACGCGCCCGCAATACCGCCAAGTAACGGTCCGATGATCGGTACGAGGAAGTACGCGTCCTTAAAGGCCGTGTCATCCCCGGACAGGAAGATGCCCGAGAAGAGCCGCGGACCGAAGTCGCGGGCCGGGTTGATCGCGTAGCCCGTCGGGCCACCGAGCGAGAGGCCGATTGCCAGCACGGCCATACCGACCATGAACGGCCAGAGGTTCGCGCCCGGCCCGACATTGCGAATGTTGTCAACGATTGCGTAGATTAACAGCACCAGCATAAATGTGCCGATGAACTCGGCGAAATACTGGTTGAACGTTGCCCCGGTGTAATGCGTGCTCGGGCCGGTGTAGAACACATTCATCCAGCCCTGGCCGTCAAAGTCGCCCTTGTAGGTGACCCAGACCAGGAACGCGCCAACGAATGCACCGGCGACCTGCACGACCATGTACAGCACGCCGGTCACTGCGTCCAGCGTGCCGCGCGCCATTGCGGCGGCGGTCACTGCCGGGTTGATGTGCGCGCCGGTGATGCCGCCGGCAACATAGACCGCCATGACAACGGCGAATGCCCAGCCGAGCGCGATCGTGTTCCAGTTGTAACCGGCCCACGGATTATCGGGTGCAACACCCAACCGCGAGGCGAAGACGGTGTTGGCGACGACACCGTCACCGAGGATGATCAGTAGCGCAGTACCTACGAACTCCGCCCATAGTTTGGCAGCGGTAGTATCTCGACGCATCCACGTACTCCCATTGCTCCCAACTCGCATCGCGAGTCTGTCTGTTACCAGCCGGCACTGATCGAGCCTGCATGCTCGAACCGGTGCCTGTCACCGGTGCCTGCGCATCGCAGTCCTGGAGTTTGCGGATCGTTCCCTCCTCTCGCTATTCAATGCCATGCCGGCGACGTCACGTCGAGCGATTCACGGCCATCTCCCCAGCGCTGGCCCGCAGACCCAACGCTGGTCGATCCTGACTTCAACTCGACTGTCGGCCGCTCTCGGCAGACTATTATGTTGCGGTGAGCCGTCTCGATACCCCTGGAGCAAGCACACTCGAACGGCTCATCCGTACGAAGGGATCACGCTACTGATAGTGCAATCAGCGGCCCTTGTCAACACAAACGCGCTGTTACTCGGCCACGAAATGTCACCAACAGCGAGCAAAACGTGCCCCTGTTCTCGGAACTACTAGCGAAATTGTCGCGAATCGCTCATGATACGTAGTGTCGAGCCGCTATTGCTCGGCGACACACCACAGCACGGTTGGCCCGCCGACGGGTCAAGCACGACCGTCGTCAGGGCCACCGCAGAGACGGATGGAGAGCAGCCGTGAAGAAGCTCATCAACCAGGTTGACGATGTCGTCCGTGAGTCACTTGAAGGTGTTGCAGCCGCGCACCCGAATTTGCTGCGCGTCGATACGGATCTGAAAGTCATTGTGCGCGCCGACGCTCCCATCTCCGGCAAGGTCGGTATCGTCTCCGGCGGCGGCAGTGGCCACGAACCGCTGCACGGTGGTTTCGTCGGCATGGGCATGCTCGACGCCGCCTGCCCGGGCGAAGTCTTCACCTCGCCAGTGCCGGATCAGATGATCGCCGCCACGAAGGCGGTCGATGGCGGAGCCGGTGTGCTCCATATCGTCAAGAACTACACTGGCGACGTCATGAACTTTGAGCTGGCGGCCGAGCTGGCGCAGGCCGAAGGCATCGAGGTCCGCAGTGTCGTCATCAATGATGATGTCGCCGTTCAGGACAGCCTCTACACAGCCGGTCGTCGCGGCGTCGGCGGCACAGTGCTGGCCGAAAAGATCACCGGCGCGCTGGCCGAGCGCAAAGCCAGCCTCGATGACGTCACCGCCATGTGCTCGACCGTCAACGACAATGTCCGCACGATGGGCATGGCACTCACCTCCTGCACCGTCCCCGCCGCCGGAAAGCCAACGTTCGACCTCGCTGAGGACGAGATGGAGATCGGCATCGGTATTCACGGCGAGCCGGGTCGCCGACGCCTTCCAATCGCCCCGGCTGACGAGATTGTCGACATGCTGACGACGCCAGTCGTCGAAGATCTCGGACTGAAGACTGGCGATCGTGTGCTGGCGTTCGTCAACGGCATGGGCGGCACGCCGCTGATGGAGCTCTACATCGTCTATCGCCACCTCGACAAGATCCTGCGTGGCCAGGGCATCACGATCGCTCGCTCGCTGGTCGGCAACTACATCACGTCGCTGGAAATGGCTGGCACGTCGATCACGCTCCTGCGTGTGAACGATGAGCTGATCGATCTGTGGGACGCGCCGGTCCTGACCGCCGGTCTGCGCTGGGGTATCTGATAGTCATTCCATCCGACGAATGAGGAGACCTGATGGGCAACACCGAAGGACTGGGGCTCGCGATCGTCGAGCGCATCCAGGCGACCATGGCCGAGCACGCCGCCGAGCTGACGCAGCTTGACTCCGACATCGGCGATGGCGACCACGGCACGAACATGAACCGCGGCTTCACAGCAGCGCTGGCGAAGGTCCGGGACCTCCCGGACCAGTCGCTAGCGTCGGTGACCAAAACGGTCGCGATGACACTGATCTCCACCGTCGGCGGCGCAGCCGGCCCGTTGTATGGCACAGCCTTCCTGCGCGCATCGACGGCGCTCGGCGATGGCAACGAAGTCAGCACCGAGACGCTCGCCACAGTCATGGCGGCGGCGCTGGAGGGCGTGCAGGCGCGCGGCAAAGCCACGACCGGCGAAAAGACGATGGTCGACGCGCTCACACCGGCGGTTGAGACACTGAAGGCCGCAGCAGCAGCCGGGACCGCTCCTCGCGATGCGCTCGAGCAGGCAGTCGACGCGGCGCACGCTGGTATGGAAGCCACGACACCGATGCTGGCGACCAAGGGCCGCGCCAGCTATCTCGGAGAACGGAGCATCGGCCACCAGGACCCGGGCGCGACATCCAGCTACTACCTCCTGCGCGCCATCGCTGACGCCGTAAACGATCGCGCCGGTTAGTCACCAGCGCGACCACACGAAGGAGGCGCAATGCCGGTTGGCATTGTCATCGTGAGCCACAGCCGACAGCTCGCGGAGGGTGTTCGTGAAATGGCCGAGCAGATGGCTGGCGGCATGGTCGCTATTCGCGCCGTTGGTGGCACAGCGGACGGCGAGCTCGGCACCAACCCGGATGGCATCCGCGAGGCGCTGGCGATCGCCGACGGTGGCGACGGCATCCTCGTCCTGATGGACCTGGGCTCGGCAGTCCTTAGCGCCGAGACGGCGATCGAGCTAGCCGGCGATTCGCTGACCTCGCCAGTCATCCTCAGCGACGCCCCGCTCGTAGAGGGCGCGATCGTCGCCGCTGTCGAGGCATCCATCGGCAACAGCCTCGACGATGTCGCGGCGGCAGCGCTACGGGCCAAAGACCTGCAGAAGGTCGCGCCATAGCACAAGGATGAAATCGACATGCAGGAAGCTCGTCTGACAATTACTCACCCGGCCGGTCTCCACGCGCGCCCGGCAGCGCTGTTTGTTCGGACCGCCGCGACGTTCAAATCGGCTGTCCGTCTTACAAACCTGACTCGCAACCCGGAACGCGACGCCGATGCTAAAAGCATCCTCAGCCTGATGACGCTCGGCGTCGAGCACAACCACGAAGTGCTGATCCGCGCCGACGGCGAGGACGAAGAAGCGGCAATCGCTACACTGCGCGATCTGATTGAGGACGACTTCCACGAGGCACGGTCATGAGCAGGCAGGCGCTCAGCGGCACACCGGCAGCCGATGGCATCGCCGCCGGGACGATCTTCGTGTTCAGGCGGCACGCTCCGGAACTGGAACATGCCGACGGTCCAGTCGACGCAGCACAGGAGGCCGAGCACTTCAGCGCTGCGGTCGCTACGACGCGCAGCCGCATCGAAGCCGCGCGTACCGCGGCGGCCGAACGTGCCGGAGACGACGAAGCCGCGATCTTCGACGCTCATCTGATGTTCCTCGACGACCCGGCCTTCGTCGGCGAGATCGAGCACGCCATCAACGAACGTCCTGTCTCCGCCGACACGGCTGTCCGCGAGGTCGCCGACTCGATCGTCGCGATGTTCGAGGAGCTTGATGATGAATACCTCCGCGCCCGGGCAGCCGACGTGCGCGATGTCGCGAATCAACTCCGCGCAGCACTGAGCGGAGCCGACGACTCAGGCGCAAGCCTGCCGAACAATGCCATCGTCGTCGCTGACGAGATCTTCCCCTCCGATACTTCGACGATGGACCTGAATCGCCTCGCCGGCATCGCCACTGAACGCGGCAGCCCGACCGCCCACGTCGCGATCCTCGCGCGCGCGCTGGGCGTGCCGACCATCGTTGGCGTCGCCAATCTGCTCGCTGCGGCGGCAAATGGTCAGCTCGCCATTCTGGACGGCAGCGCCGGGACGCTTGTCCTCGATCCAACAGACTCAGAACGCGACGAAGCCGCCGCACGCATAGCGGAACAGGAAGCACAACGCCAAGCGCAGGCTGCCGACCGCGACCTACCGGTGACGACAACCGACGGCGTGCGCATTTCGCTCGAAGCCAACATCGGCGTGCCGGCCGAGGCGGAGGTGGCGCTGGCACAAGGCGCGACCGGCATCGGGCTCTTCCGCACCGAGTTTCTCTTCGTCGATCAACCGACGCTGCCGGACGAAGAGACGCAGTTCCGCGCCTACCGCCACGCCGCCGAAGTCATGGGCGAGCATCCGGTCATCATCCGCACGCTCGACGCAGGCGGCGACAAGCCGCTGCCGAGCATCACCGATCGTGGCGAGACGGAGATGAACCCGTTTCTGGGCGTGCGTGGACTGCGCCTCTGCCTGCAGCACCCCGACCTCTTCCGCAGTCAGGTGCGCGCCCTGCTGCGCGCCGCAACGGTCGGCAACCTCTGGATCATGTTCCCGATGGTCGCCAACATCGCTGATGTGCGCGATGCGCAGCAGTTCGTCGCCGCAACCGCCGCCGAGCTGACCGCCGAGGGCATCGAACACAACCCATCGCCACCGCTCGGTATCATGATCGAGATCCCCAGCGCGGCAGCCGCTATCGACCTGCTGATCGGCGAGGTCGACTTCGTCAGCATCGGCACCAACGATCTCGTCCAGTACACGCTGGCGGTCGACCGGACGAACCCGACGCTGGCGCGCCGCTACCCTGCCGATGACATCGCCGTCCTGCGCCTCATCCACAAGGTGCTGTCCACAACTAACGCTGCCGGAAAGTACGCCGGTATCTGCGGCGAGATGGCCGGCGATCCGGCGTTCATCCCGTTGCTGCTCGGTCTGGGTGCCCGCGACCTCAGCATGGGTGCCGCGCGCCTCGATGCCGCCAGCGCACTCATCCGCGCAACCAGCCTCGCCGATGCCCGACGCATGGCCGAAGAACGGTTGAATCCCACCAGTTAGTTGCACACAGCATCACATGCCTTGACATTCATATGAAGCCTACGTTATATTCAGATCATGGATGGATTCACCGTGATAGCCGAGCCAACTCGGCGCGCAATCCTCGACCGCCTGCAGGTCAACGCGTGCGATGTCAGCGCGCTGGTGCGAGAGCTGGGCCTCTCGCAGCCGCTGGTATCCAAGCATCTTCGCGTCCTACGCGACGCAGGCGTCGTTGAGGTTGAGGTCGTCGGCAAGCGCCGGGTGTATCGCCTGGCCGACGAACCGCTGCCCGACGTGCTCGACTGGGTGAAACCGTACGTCCGTCGCTGGACGGAGGGCTTCGACAAGCTTGCTGAGGCACTGGATGAGGACAGTTCATGACCAAGTCAACGATTGACAACGTAGTCGCCACCGAAATCAGCACACCGCTGGACGTATCGCTCGTTCCCGACGCCGACCGCTGGATGCTCACCCTGCGCCGCCAGTTCCCCCAGACACCGGAGCGCCTCTGGGAGATGCTGACCGACCCTGCCCAACTCGCACGCTGGTCGCCGATCGTCCCCGACCGCTCGCTGACGACGCCCGGACCGGCGACGTGCCGCGAGAATCCAGAGGATGAGCCGATTGACGCCGAAGTCATTACCGTCGAACCGCCTCGACTGCTCGTCCATCGCTGGGGCGTCGATCTGCTGCGCTGGCAAATCACGCCCACCGACGGCGGCACGCTCCTGGAACTACGCCAGACCTTCGAGGATCGCGACTATGCAGGCTCCTACGCGGCCGGCTGGCATGTCTGCTTCGGTTCGCTCTCAGCCAACGCCAGCGCAACCCACGACCGCGTCGTCGGCCAGCGCGCAATGGACTACGGTTGGGAACAGTTTCGCGATTTCTATGACCGTGAACTGGAGACAGCGGCAAGCACGTAGAGTCCAGCAGGTCGCCGCCCGGAAGAGCCGCCGCCGATAGGTCCGTACGGACATGACCCGGCGTGTCCATCGCCGTGAGGTGATCACTCCCTCGCGCTGGATGGCGACGAATTCGAGACATCGCCATCCCGTCGGCATCAAAATGTAGGGGCGTATCGCATACGCCCGTTTGGCCCCCCAGCCTATTCCGATCAGTAGTTACGACGTCCGGGTGCACTTGTTGAATGGTCGTGGTTCTGACCGGGCGTATGCGATACGCCCCTACATTTTGA
>JAMLIA010000073.1 GCA_023954495.1 Thermomicrobiales bacterium
AGGTTCGAATCCTGCCCCCGCTACCATTCGCCCGCAGATCTTCATCATCTGCGGGCCTTTTCATGCCCGCTTTCGCGCATCTACTCGTACCGATAAAACCCCTCACCGCTCTTCACACCGAGCTTGCCCTCGGTGATGTAGCGCCGCAGCAGTTGTCGCGGTTCCTCGGGTATGCCTTCGCGCTCGCGCGCGTAGTGCTCCTCAATCTCCAGCACAACATCCAGCCCGACCCGGTCCATCAGCTCGAACGGGCCGACCCCGGCTTCGTGAAATGAGCGAAACAGCGCATCAACATCCTCCGGCGCAGCCACGCCCGTCGCGACGACCATCAGCGCCTCACGCTTGATCGCTGCCCAGACCCGGTTATAGATGAAGCCGGTACTCTCCTGGCGGACATGGAACGGTCGAAAACCACGCCGCCCCAACTGCTCGATCACCAGCTCAATCAGCGCCGGATCGGTCGATCCGCTGGTCATCACTTCAACTGCGTTGCGCTCTGGCGGGTGGTAGAAGTGCGTGTTCATCAGCCGCTCTGGCTGCGACACGACGTCGGCCAGCGCGCTGCTACGGTACGACGACGAGTTCGTCGTCAGAATCGCGTCCTCAGGCGCCACCTCGTCGATCTGCGCGAACACGTCGCGCTTGAGATCGAGCCGCTCCGGGACAGCCTCGATGATGAGCCAGGCATCCCGCACCGTATCTGCCAGCGACGTTGAAGTCGTTAGCTGGCCGCGGTCGCCGTCACCGAGCGTGCTGACAACGGCGTCTACATGTGACGCTGCCGCACGCAGCTGAGCGGGACTAATGTCGAACAGGTGGACATCAGCGCCGTGTCCTATGAACGTTGCAGCAATCATGCCGCCCAGCGTGCCCGCGCCAACAATAGCGACTGGCCGTCGCTCAACATCTTCAACAGTCAAACGCGCGACCATACGCAATCCTTTCTCTGGCCCGGACACGTTCACTCAGTCGATGTCAGCTACGAGCCATGCTGCCATATCGCTCGCAGCTCGTGGCGTCCGGGAATCCAGTTTCGCCTGACCCTGCATCTGCGCGATACTGTAATAGGAAGGAGAGAGATATGGCGTTAACCGCTGAGGATATATTGGAGATCCACTCGGTACTGACCAAGTACGGGCACGTTGTCGATGACCACGACTGGGATCGCGCACACGAAGTCTTCTCCGATGACTTCGTCTTCGATCGCAGTACCTACGGCTTGCCTGACCTCAATGGCATTGCCGACATCGTCAAAACGTTCCTGGGGCGCAATATGTACGGGCATTTCACCGGCAACATCACGCTCGCAGAGGAGGATGACGGCAGCGTTTCGGCGCATAGTAAGTTCATCGGCTTCCCCAACGAGGGCCAGCCAATCACCGGAGATTATTACGACAGGCTCGTGCGTACGGAGCATGGTTGGCGGTTGCAACGACGGCGCGCCGACACACGCCAACGGAAATTTTTCGACTAGTTTTCGGGCAATCATCTGCTCGCTAGCACGCTCGGGTGTGCGATTTGTCCTTGCCAATCGCGGTCCGGCTCACCTATGATCCGTCCCCGAGGCAGCAGTGCATCCTTCCAGCGAGACATTCGAGACGACACCCGGCGTAACGAAAGGAATCGTCTGTCGCGATGAAGATCGTCGTCTGCGCAAAACACGTCCCTGATCCGAATATGCCGATGGAGGTCGATACCGGCACCAAGCGGCTCAAGCGGAACCCGGCCCAGTCGATTCTCGATCCGTCCGACGAGTTCGGCATCGAGATCGCGCTTCAGATCGTCGAGAAAGATGGCGGCGAGGTCGTCGTCCTGACGATGGGTCCGGCCGCCGCCGAGGATGCGCTACGGCGCGCCATGGCGATGGGTGCCGGACGGGCTATCCATATCATCGATGATGCGCTGGCCGGTTCCGACGCGCTCGGCACAGCCAAGGCACTGGCAGCAGCCATCAAGGCTGAAGAGCCGGACATGGTCATCTGCGCAGTGGAGAGCACCGACGCCTACACCGGCATGGTGCCGGGCGCGCTGGCCGAGCTGCTCGACCTGCCACAGGTCACGTTCGCCCGCTCGCTCGCCGTCGATGGCGGCGCGGTCAGCATTCAGCGCGCGACCGAGAGCGGCTACCAGACGGTGCAGGCGCAATTGCCGGCGCTCGTCACGGTGACGGCCTCCGTCGCCGAGCCGCGCTATCCGTCGTTCAAGCTGATGATGCAAGCCAAGAAGAAGCCGGTTGACGCACGTGATACCGGAGCACTCGGCGTTGACGCCGGTGCAGTCGGTGAATCCGGCGCGAAGGAGGAGGTCCTGACGGTCGAGCTGATCCGCGAGGAGAAGCAGGGCGTCAAGATCACAGACGAAGGTGGCGACAGCGTTGACCAGATCGTCGCCTATCTCAAGAAGATCCAGGTGGCGTAATGGCAAAGCGAGTATGGGTCTGGACTGAGGTTACCGATAACGCACCGCATCGCGGCTCGTTGGAGCTGCTGACGCTGGCTCGCGCACTCGGCACCGCCGAAGCAGTGGTGCTGGGTCCGGCCGACGCGGATGCGCTGGCGAGCATCGGCAATCACGGCGCGGCAGTCATCCACCACGGTGACGACGCGCGCTACGCCGAGTATCTGGCTGAGCCGCAGGCGGCGACGCTGGCGACGATGGCTGGTGCTGATGCGCCGGACATCATCCTGTTCTCCAGCACGCCATCGGCGCGCGACGTAGTCTCGCGGCTGGTCGCCAAGCTGGATGTCGGCATCATCGCCAATGCGACAGACGTGGCCTACGACGGCGACGACCTGCGGGTCACCGTGCCGTGGGGCGCTGAGACGACCGGCACCGTCACGCTGAACGGCTCGAAGCCACACCTCGTGCAGCTCCGGCCGAAGGCGTTCGCTGCCGAGGAAGTCGGTGGGCAGGCTGAGGTCAAGGCGGTTGATGTCGCTATTGATGACAGCACGCTGCGCACGCGTGTCGTCGAGAACGTGGTCGAGGCGAGCGAGGGGCCGAACCTTGAGGACGCGGCCATCATCGTCTCGGGCGGTCGTGGTCTCGGGCAGCCGGAGAACTATGCGCTGGTCGAGGAGTTGGCCAAGACGCTGGGGGGCGCACCGGGCGCAACCCGCGCAATCGTCGACGCCGGATGGGTGCCGTATTCACATCAGGTCGGCCAGACCGGCAAGACGGTCAAGCCGACGCTGTATGTTGCCTGCGGCATCTCTGGTGCCATTCAGCACATCGCCGGCATGAAGGGGAGCAAGTACATCGTCGCGATCAATCGCGATCCCGACGCTCCGATCTTCGAGCTGGCCGATCTCGGCATCGTCGGCGATGTCCTGACTGTCGTACCGAAGCTAACCGAACAGCTCCGCAACAGCTAGGACGCCAGAATACGCACGGATGGGGAGGCTGCGATGTCTACGGACGAAGACGCACAGGCAACGACCACATCGAAAGTCGATGCGGTCAGAAGCTTCGTCAGTCAGCACTTGCGGGTGCTGGGGATCGTGGCGTTCGCCCTGGGCTTCGTCGGCCTCCTGGTATCCGAGCTTGGCGACGTCCATCAGCTGCGCGTCTTCGCTGCCGGGCTGATCTCGCTCGGCGGCATCGGCATCGGTATCGACACCGGCCTCCTTGATCCGCATTCGCTTCGCGTCCCCAACTGGTTGCGGAGTCGTGGTGCCGCGATCGGGGTCATCGCCACGGTCGCCGGTATCGCTCCGGCCGTCGTCGCGCTCGTGGCGATGGTCGGTGGCATCACAGGCGAGGCCGGGCTGGATCGCAGCGGGGTGATGGTCGCGCTCGGTTTGCTGATCGGCTTCCTGATGCTGGCCGCCACACTGATGACGGGCGGTCTGACCGTGCTGCGGATCGTTCGGGCGGCCGGTGAATCTCCCACGAACGCAGTTGGTGAGCCGAACGGTGAAGGAGCAGACGCGTGATTCCAACCCGCGAGATCCTGTGGAATATTGGGAGCATCTCCCGCATCGCGCTCCTCACGCTCATGGTCATCCCGTTCGCGTTCATCGCTTTCGGCCTGGCGCGGCGCGCGAGCATCTGGCTGCGTGGCCAACCGGAGGATCGCTTCGGAGACTGGGGAATCCGGCTTCGCGGGGCGCTGCAAAAGAGCATCTTCCACGGTCGGATCATCCGCCGTAACAAGCTTTACGCAGGCATCATGCATGCCTGTCTCTTCGGCGGCTTCGTCATTCTGTTCATCGGCACACTAATCGTCGCAACCGAAGACGACATCACTGTGCCACTGTTCGGCTGGTCGTTCTACAACGGCAACTTCTACCTCGGCTACAAGCTGATCGTGAACCTCGGCGGCGTCATGCTCATTACCGGCGTCGTCATGGCCTTCCTGCGCCGCTTCGGCATGCGTCCGGTCTATCAGGAAACGGCGGCAGACGATCTGATCCTGCTGACGATGCTGCTCGTGCTGAGCGTGCAGGGTTTCGTCGTCCAGTCCCTGCGTCTGGCGGTCGAGAAGGACGCCTGGGGGCCGTGGTCGTGGGTGTCATACCCGATGTCGATCGCGTATCAGGGGCTATCGGAATCGACGCTGCGCGATCTGCACTGGATCAACTGGTGGGGTCACTTCCTGACGACGTTTGTCTTCCTCGGCTACCTGGCCTACTCGAAGATGGTCCACGTCTTCACCAGCCTGGCGAATGTCTTCTTCCGGCGTCTGCGACCAATGGGCGAGCTGGCCTCGATCCCTGACTTGGAAGAGGCCGAATCGTTCGGCATCGCCCACCTCGAGGACTTCTCCTGGGCACAGCTCATGAACGTGGACGCCTGCATGCACTGCGGGCGCTGCCTGGAGTACTGCCCAACGTTCAACACCGGCAAGGACTTGCGACCGCGCGACCTGATTCTGGAGATTGCCGGATTCTCAGCCGACAACGGCGGCATCTTCTCCGGCGAAGTCGGCGAGGGCGAGAACTCAGCGCGCTTCCGCTGGGGTGCCGGTGCTGATCGCGATCTGATCGGTGGCGTGGTGACGCCGGCCGAATTGTGGGACTGCACGACCTGTGGGGCCTGCATGGAGCACTGCCCGGTCTACATTGAGCACGTGCCGCTCATTGTCGGCATGCGTCGCAACCTCGTCCTGGAACAGGGCGAATTCCCCGACGAGCTCGTCACGATGTTCAACAACCTTGAACGGCTCAACAGCCCGTATCAGTTCCCGCAAAATCAGCGCGACGACTGGACGCGCAAGGTCGGGGCACCGGTCCCGATCATGGCCGAGAAGGCCGCCGCCGGTGAAGAGGTTGAGGTGCTGTTCTTCGTCGGCTGCCTCGGCTCGTTCGACTCGCGCAGCCAGCAGACGACGATCGCGCTGACGCGCATCCTGCAGGAGGCGGGCATCAACTTCGCCATCCTCGGCAAGGAAGAGACCTGCACCGGCGACCCGGCCAAGCGCGTCGGCAACGAATATCTGGCCCAGATGCTGGCGATGCAGACGGTCGAGACGCTCAACCAGTATTCATTCAAGAAGATCGTCACCGCCTGCCCGCACTGCTTCAACGCGATGGCCAACGAGTACCCGCAGATCGGCGGAAACTACGAGGTTGTCCACCACTCGCAACTCATCAACCAGCTCATCGACGAGGGCCACATCCAGCTGGAGCCTGATTCGGCCATCGCGCAGGGCAAGGTGACCTATCACGACCCCTGCTATATCGGGCGCTACAACGGCGTCTACGACGAGCCGCGCGGCGTCGTGAATGCGCTGCCGGGCGTCGAGCTGGTGGAGATGCGCCGCAACCGCAACAAGTCATTCTGCTGTGGCGGCGGCGGCGGTCGCATGTTCATGGAGGAGACCAGCGGCACGCGCATCAACCAGGCCCGTGTCACCGAGGCAATTGACACCGGTGCCGAAGTCCTCTGCGCCGCCTGCCCGTTCTGCATGACGATGTTCGAGGACGGCATCAAGGGCGTTGGTGCTGAGGAGACGTTTGCCGTGAAGGATCTGGCAGAACTGGTCGCCGGGTCGATGCGCACGAAGCAACCGGCGAATGGCGCGAGGGCAGACGGCGGCGAGTAGACCACGCCCCGGCAGCTACAAACGCGCACATCGCTGCCAAGGGGTTGAGAGCGGGACACAGTTGCCTGGCATGTGCGCAGGTTCCGATGGACTCGACGGAATCAGAACTGCATTAGTGCTCGACGGAGACCAGAAATCAGTCGGGACATTTCGCTTTGTCGTCCGTCACCATCGAGCAATGGCAGTGCTGACTTACGACGTGCGGCCGACGAGGTACCCCTCTATCTTCGCTCTCACCTCAGGTATCCCATCCCGGTATGTTGTTTGGAACGTGTCGAAGAGGCGCACGGCTTCAGCCTGCCGTGGGCTAATCCAGTCGATCGCGTCCAGCACCTCGAGGTGTTCCTGCGGCAGATTTGTGCGGTGCCAGATGGGCTCGAAGTGAAACACCCGGTTGCGAAGCAGGTTGATTTTGAAGTACCGCCCCTGAATGCTGCGGGGCTTTCTTGCGTTGCGGGATACATTGGGAAATGCGGTCAGCATCAGCGCGAATCGGTTGGGGCTCCAGATTGGAGCTTCGTAGTGTTTCGTCAGAATCTGCACCCAGAACCCGAAGTTGAGTTCAGCCACGATCTTCCCTGCGTTGGCAGACTGCCGACGCCTGATCAGTTTCCTCCTGGCCTCCTGGGCATCGTCGAATTGCGCCTGGCGCACGATCCTGAGATCGTCGAACCAGTACTCAGTCCCGTAGTAGTCCGTGAGCGTCATGTGGATCGTGTTGCGCAGCGCAACCTCGACACAGTCGAGGGCCGGATAGAGAGCCTGGCAGAGCGCGATGTTCCAATAGTAGTTGACGAGCATATCGAGGTCGGAGCCGCTCGGTGGACGGTACTTATCCAGGCGCTCCTGGGAAACCGGTCGGAGCAGATCCTGGACGAAGCGAGCTTCCGGCGTCGGCGCTGGTGGACTCATTGCCATCGGGTGGTACCTGTCGTATACTAATAAGGCTATGCCCCAGGTATCTTCCCCCGATCCCGCAAGGATCGGTGCTCAGATCCTGGGGTTTTTGGTTCCTCGATACGCCCCTATTGAGACGTCACCACCCATCTTTGCCGCGCCCATCAGCCGCACCAGATGGTTGACAACAGTATAGGCACATACGGGTAGACACGCCTTTGTAGATTTGTATAGAGCATCCGTACCCTTACTGTAGCCGATCGCGGCTGCCCGCCAAATCGCTTCACATAATGCCCACCCACAAAGTCCAGTTGCCGAACAGGCACAACCCTGTTAGGTTTGGTGCAGTACGAATAGGGGTCAATGGGTAAAGGACTCGTACGTTCGCAATGAAACAGATGAACAGACGCGGTGATCGAGGCTTCGCTCGCACAATCGCCGCAGGTATTGCCTTTCTTCTTATCGCTGCAATGTTTCCGTCATTGGCGTCTGCCAGTGTGGACCCGGCGACGGGCGTCTATTTCGACGACACCGGGCAGGTGCTGAGCAATCCGTTCTACGAGGCCTGGGAAGATCACGGCGGCCTGCGCGAAGCAGGTGAGCCGGTGAGCCCGGCCGTCCAGCGCGGTGATAGCTGGGTGCAGTGGTTCACCTTCACACGCATGGAGATCGCCAAGCCAGCACTGGATCAGGCGCAGCCATCAGACGCAGTCTCTGCGCCGGTCGGACTGTCGGTTGCCGCCAGCCTCGGCCTGACCGGCCTCCACCCCGCGTTCCTGGCCCGCCAGCACACGCAGACAGATGGCACGCGGGTGTTCGACAACGGTCGGATGCTGGCGAACGCCTTCCTGCATGCCTGGGAGAAGGGCGACACCGGCGACCGACTGGGCATGCCGATCTCCGAAGAATTCTCGATCGGCGACACGAATTACCAATTCTTTGAGCGCGGCGCGCTGTCGTGGAATCCTAATTTCGGCGTGTCACTCGTCCCGCTCGGCATCTACGACGCGGCGCTGCACTCGTCGCTGAAGCTGACCGGCGCGCAGCCGGACGGCGTGCCGACCTACGCCGAGGCCACCTACACCGCACCGGCGGCAGGCGGCGAGAAGTGGATCGACATCAACTTGTCGACCTACCTGTTAACGGCCTACGAGGGCAGCAACGCCGTTTTGCAGACCTACATCGTCGACGGCGCAGCCGAGTACCCAACCGTCACCGGCAACTTCAACATCTACTGGAAGCTCGATTCGCAAACGATGAGTGGCTACAACGTCGATGGCAGTCGTTATGAGACGGAAGACGTGCCGTGGGTCATGTACTTCTACGCCGACTTCGCCATCCATGGAGCCTACTGGCGTTCGTCGTTCGGCTACTCCGGCAGTCACGGCTGCGTGAACACGCCGGTCGGGGACGCCGCCTGGCTCTACTCGTGGGCACCCTACGGCACACTCGTCTCCGTGCACTACTAGCGCACAGCTCTGACGCAACGCAAACGGCCCGGACCAGTTGGTCCGGGCCGTTTGCGTGATTGCCCGAAGCTAGAGACTCGCCCAGGTCGTGAGGGCCACGTCAGCAAGGGCGTTGCGGACATCAGGTCGGCACAGCAGCATCAGCTCCGCCTCACGTTCGCGGCGGAATGAGCTGTCGGACAGGTGTTGGTCGTCGTAGCCCGGATGGCACATCAACTCGGTCACGCCGTCAGGGAGCACTGCCAGTGCGGCCAGCAGGCCCTCGGCATCCATGCTGCCCGGAGCGAAGAAATCGCCGACGAAATGATCTGTGGTGCGCACACCTGCGCCACGCAGGAAAGCGCGATGCTCGTCGTCGATGGCCCGCAGCGGCAACTCGTTCTCGTTGGCGATCTGCGCGATGATGCCGCGCACCTCCGGCCAGGCATGGACATGCTGATGGCTGTCGAGGTGGGTCGGGTTGCGGCGAGTGAGCTTGCGGAAGCGCTCCAGCTGAGCGCGTCCCTCAGCCTCAATGTCCTCTACCAGCAGGTTCGCGCGCAGCCGGTCGAGGTCGCGGTCCAACATGCCGTCTGCACCGGTCAGCGACGGAACCTGTGCCAGTGGTTCGCCATAGCAGAAGCTCAGGTGCAGCCCGATGCCGAGCGCTGGATCAGACTCCGCGAGATGGGCGGCATCGCGGCTCCAGCGCTGGTTGACCATTAGCGTTGTGCTGGTGACGATCCCGGCCCGGTGCGCCTCGATGATCCCGCAACTCACGCCCGGCGCGCGACCAAAGTCATCGGCATTGACGATGAGCCGTCGCATGCAATGCTCCTCTACCAGAGGTGGCCGCGAGCGGCGATCGGAAAGACTGTCTCCACCCGTCCATTGCGGACGCCGACCATCAGGTCGTGCAGGTTGATCGTCGTGCAGACGTGGCTGGGAATGAGCTGGATCGTATCGCCAACGTTGAGGTCAGATTCCAACTCGGCGGGCTCGACCGCCAGAGCGCCGTGCTCGTCAGAACCACGCACGTAGCGGACACCTGCGCGGCCAGTGACCTCGGCCGGACCGGAGTCGGCCGTCAGCGTCTTCTGACCAGCGTCGCAGACTGCGCGCTCTGGCGTTGGACGGCTGATGATGGTCGAGCGACAGAAGAGCGCGTTCTCGAACGGCACGCCGGCATTGCGATAGGCCACATCCATCAGGAGAAACGAGCCAGCTTGCAACTCGTTCAACAGGCCACGACTCGCATCCATCGCCGCCGTACCACTACCGCCGCCGCTGAGGATCGGGATCTCGTGGCCGCGCTCACGCAGTACTCGACAACATCGCTCAGCAGCTCCATCGCTGGATCGTTACGTTCGCGGCGAACCCTCGGGCTGCACTTGCGCGTGACCGGCGTAGCCATGCAGGCCAACCAGTTCGACGCCGTCGGTGTCGCGGATGTGATCGGCCAGCGCCAGCGCCGCCTCGGCATCCACCACGCCGCTGCGGCCAGTCTTGACGTCGATCTCGATCAGCAGCTTGACGACGACCCCGCGTTCGCGCGCGATGGCCGCGATCTTGTCCACTGCCCAGGCATTATCGACGACAGCCTTGAACTCGGGCAGCCGTGCCGCCAACGCGACGAGGCGGTCGAACGTGCCCGGCCCGGCGACCTCGGAGGTCAGCAGGATGTCGCGGATACCGGCGTCGGCCATCACCTCGGCCTCGGATAGCTTGGCGCTGCAAACGCCGATCGCTCCAGCCTCGATCATCAGGTGGGCGATGGTTGGGGACTTCGCGGTCTTCAGGTGCGGACGCAGCCGCAGCGACGAGCCATCGAGGATCTCCATCATCCGCGCCAGGTTGCGCTCCATGGTGTCCAGATCGACGACCAGCACGGGCGTCTCAAGCTCTTCAACCGGCATACCGGGACGAATCGCGCGCATCGCTGCCATACCCAACCCCTCTCACCCTCTTCGTGCGTCCGCTGAATCACCTCGCCAGCACGCATGCTACCAGAGACCCCGCCGTGATTCGTCTGTCTCACTCAACCAGATGGCGTCCGGTGTAGGCCGGGGCGAACAGGACGAGAATCTCCAGATCTTCGGCGAAGTCGTGGAAGCGATGCTCGACGTGCGCGGCGACGAAGACGAGCGAGCCAGGGCCGACGGCGATGTCCTCATCTCCCACCTTCAGACGACCCGTTCCATGCAGGACGATGTAGATCTCATCCTCGTAGTGCGGCACCTGATCGTCGATGCCGTTGGCCGCCAGCCGATAGATACCGCAGCTCATCGAATCGTGACGCAGAACATCGTAGAAGTCAGTCTCTGATGTCCGAGCGCGTTCGAGCAGATCGTTAAGCGTCCATGCTTCCACCCGCAGCCTCCTTGCCGATGGCGGGAACGACGTATTCAGACTCTGATAGTAGAGCGGTTGCCGCTGTCGCTCAAGCACGAGTCGCCGGGGCGGATGGAACGTCGTATCCTTGAGCGACGGTCGGGGCGGGACACCTCAGGAGTGGCAGAAGCATGGAACGGGCACGACTGAAGACGATCGTTCGGCGCATTGCCGTGCTGAATGCGGCGGTAATGCTGCTGGTGCTGATCCAGGGCGCGCTAGTGAGCAACACCGGCTCGGCTGACGGCTGCGGGAATTCGTGGCCACTGTGCCACGGCAAGTTCATTCCGCAGTACACATTCGAGACCGCCATCGAGTTCAGCCACCGCTTCGTCACCTCGATCGCGACCGTGCTGATTTTCGCCACTGCCATCGGCGCGCTGAAGCTCTACCGCCATCGCCGCGAAATGCGTATCTACGTCCCGATCATGATCGGGTTCCTGTTCCTGCAGGCCGGCCTCGGCGCGGCGGCGGTCATGTGGCCGCAGTCCGACGAGGTGAAAGCGCTGCATTTCGGCATCTCACTGATCGCTTTCGCCAGCACCGTCCTCGTCGCGGCGATGATGTACGACATCGACAGTTGGGACAAGCTACGCGATCACCGAGTGACATCACGCCTGCGCTGGGTGGTCTGGGGTCTGACCGCCTACACCTACGTCGTCGTCTACCTCGGCGCGTATGTGCGCCACACGAATTCGATGCTGGCCTGCACCGACTGGCCGCTGTGTAACGGCAGTGTCTTCCCCGGCTTTTCCGGGCCGGTCGGCATTGCCTTCGGCCACCGCGTCTCCGCGGCGGTCCTTGTCATCGGCATGATCGCGCTGCTGCGCTGGACCCGCAATCTCCGCGACACGCGCCCCGACCTCTACTGGGGCAGCATCCTGGCAGTGGCGTTTGTCATCGCCCAGGCCATCGGCGGCGGCATCGTCGTGCTGACGCGGGTCGACACCTTCGCCACCATGTCGCACAGCATCATCGTGTCGCTCTTCTTCGGCACAATGACCTACATGTGCGTGCACGTCCTGCCGCGCCCCGAAGAGGCGCGCGCGGCGACACCAGCAGCGACCGAGCAGCGCTCACCGCTCCCGTCGCCGGCTGGTGACTAGCGCGCCGCCATCAGCGGCACCAGCCGCTCCAGATGCGTGACGCGCGGTGTGCCGGACTGGCTACCAACGGCGAATCCGATCCCGAACAATTCGACGCCGTCGGACTGACGCAACCAGGCATGAAAACATTCGGATTGGGTCGGCACTGCGGCAGCACAACGAGCTGTCCCGATCGTGATCTGCGCATCAGGCTGCTGCGCTGCGTCGAGGTCGTGGAGCGCGGCAAGTACATCGGTGACGGTCGGCAACAGATCCGCCTCGGCGTGCACCATGGTGCGATCAACGGACCTGCTGCCGAGCAGCGCAATGCTGAACGAGCGGGCGACGCGTTGCGTCGGCGTGATGCCATCGTCGGAACCGGACGATCCGCCGCGACCGATGTGGAGCAGGTCAAGCGTCGGGATGACGGCTAGCCCGAGGACGATCAGGATCGACAGCAGAACAATCCACAACCGCCAGTTGGGGCGGTTGCTCGCACGACGATCCAGCTCTTCGTCGTCCAGATTCTCGAACCAGTCAGGAACCTGCTCATCCATAGGCTGATTGTAGGTGTTGGCGGCAATGCGACGGCGTTGTGATAGCCTCGCTGCCGGAGGATGATCGGAGGCAAGGGGTGAACAACAATGACGATCCGTGGTGTGATCTTTGACCTGGACGGCACACTGGCGAATACGCTGCCAGTCTGTTGTGCTGCTTTCCGCCCGGTTCTGCGCGACATAACGGGGCGTCAGTACAGCGACCCGGAGATCATGGCGCTCTTCGGCCCGAACGAGGAGGGGATTCTGCAGCAGATGGCTGGCGACGGCTGGCAACAGGCACTGCAATGCTTTCTCTCCGAGTACGAGGCCCACCACGACACCTGCCTGGCGACGTTCGATGGGATCGATGAGACACTACGCCACATCAACGAGAGTGGCGCACGGATGGCGATCATCACCGGCAAGGGAGCTGGAAGCGCCGCCATCTCAGTCCGGCGACTGGGTCTCGATGCGTACTTCGACCTGATTGCGTCCGGTTCCGCTACGGGCGTCATCAAGTCGCAGCAGATCCGCGAGGTCGCCGAACAGTGGGCGCTGCCAGTCGAGCAGGTCGCCTATGTTGGCGACACCGCCTACGACATGCAGCACGCGGCAGAAGCCGGTGCCACGCCCATCGCAGCAGCCTGGGCCGACACTGCCGATCGCGATGCTTTGGCGGCGACCAACCCGCAACGGCTCTTCATCACCGTCACCGACTTCGATCGCTGGATACGAGACCATGTCTGCAGCTAACGCGCAGATCGTTCTCTCGCGCTATCAGTGCGAGCCGCTGCTGGCCCGGCGCGGGCACGTGGGTGCGACCAGGCTGTCGCTCGATCTGGGCTTGAGCGAATCAACCGTCGTTGTTCGGGATGATGGCGTCGAGTTAACCGACGGCAGCACGCTCGACTGGGCGACAATTGAGGACATCGCGTCGTCGGAGAACGGCTGCTTCCGGATCGAGCCGGACGAGATCATCCACATCCGCGTCTTCTCAGAGACGACCAACTGGGTTCGCACGCTCATGCCAACCACTGGTGCCCCAACGATGCTGGCCTCCGGCATTCCTATGCACCGTATCAAGGGCATCGACCCGCTGGTTGACACCGCCCGCAAGATCGCCACGATCTCACCCCTGACCGGCGACGTCCTCGATACCGCAACCGGACTGGGCTACACGGCCATCGCAGCCGGCAAGACCGCCGATCGCGTTGTGACGATCGAGCTGGACCCGGCAGCGCTCGAGATCGCCCGCCAGAATCCTTGGTCGCGCGAGCTGTTCACGAATCCACGCATTGAGCAGGTGATCGGCGACGCCTTCGAGGTCATCCAGGAGCTGCCGAGCGCGACGTTCTCCCGCATCATCCACGACCCACCGGCGATGAGTCTGGGCGGTGAGCTGTACTCTCGCGAGATGTACCGCCAGATGCTGCGCGTCTGCCGACCGAACGGGCGCGTCTTCCATTACATCGGCGATCCGGACAGCGCTTCAGGCCGCTCGATCACCAAGGGCGTCATTCAGCGTCTTGGCGAAGCAGGCTTTCGGCGCGTCGTCCGGCGGCCCGAGGCGTTTGGTATCGTCGCCTACCCGTAGGTGAACGCGTCAATCAGCCGACGATCCCGCCGGTCGTCTCAGCGACGGCACGGCTATGTGCCGCCAGTCCGCGCTTGCTGACTGCGTTCGGCGACGTCAGCTTCGTCGCCAGCAAACCCGGGCCGATCAGCAGCAGCGGCACCGTCGCCGTCCGCAGCACGTCCTCGGCGACCGAGCCGAGCACGACGCGCCCCAGACCCGAGCGGCCACGCGTGGCCATCACCACCAGATCGAACGCCTCGGCCCTGGACCATGTCCATGATCTCGCGTCCCGGATACCCGAAGCGGACTGCAACGTGCGCTCGATGACCGTGCGCAACAATGTCGGAAGCAACGTCGTCCAGATACGCCCGCGCCGTCGGCATCGCCATCCGCGCATATATTCGCGCTCGACCAGGCCGCTCCGGCGCAATGGTTGCTCAACCACTTCCAGCAGCACCACATCCAGAGGATCACCGTTGAGCGCCGTCACCCGATCTCGAGCGCGACCTCGGCGGCCGGCGACTCGTCCAGCGGCACCAGTACACGCTTGAGTTCATACGTGTCCGGAATCTCGCCGGTCGGTGGCGGCACGACGACGACCGGGCACGGAGCATCACGCACGACCTGGAACGCCACGCTGCCGAGCAACACCCGCCGCAAGCCGCGACGCGCGTGCGTCGTCATCACGATCATCGGCTCAGCAGCATCGACGGCCAGCGCAGCGATCTCGTGCCCTGGCTGACCGACAAGGACGGCGACCTTGACCGGCACCCCCTCGATTCGCTCCGCGATCTCCTCCAGCCAGGCGCGGCATGCCTGGACAGCGGCATCGGGCAGATCACCGCGCGATGCCGGCGCTTGCGGCTCAACGACGGTGACCAGCAGCATGGCTGCACCGGTCCGATCGGCGAGCGCACGCGCAACCGGAATCGCAGCCTCACCAACGCGCGCATCCGCGTCGTCACCGGACAGCGGTACGATGATTGTCTGCGTCATCTGACACCTCCCTGATGTTGTCCAGCTGGTGGGCCACGCGAAACCACCGGCACCATCGATCGTAGCCCGCCACCGCCTCGTTTCCCGTCACAGTCGGCACAGCGCCGTTACAGCGTTGTGACAATCGGGCGGGGTCGCAAGGGTCTGGCGCACAGGGGTTCCTGATGCCGCGACTCGCAGGCGACCAGTTCGACCTGATTGACGCATTGCGCAAACCAATTTCGGTCCACACGGGCTGATTTACTGGACATTCGGCTGGCCGGTGACCGATACTGACATGTTGAGTGCCATGAGGTGGGCATCGGGAGAAGCATGGGGAGAGACATGGGCAGGACAGTCATCATTGGCGCCGGAGTGATCGGCCTCTGCACAGCCTGGGAGCTGCAGAAGCGCGGTCGAGAAGTCCTGATCGTCGACCAGGAGGGTCCGGGCGCAGGTAGTTCATTCGGCAACGCTGGTTGGGTCGTGCGTGGCTACGCGACGCCAGTACCAGCACCCGGCGTCGTCGCGCAGTCGATCAAGTGGATGCTCCGGAGCGATAGTCCGCTCTACGTTAAGCCCCGCCTCGATCCACGCTTCGCGCTGTGGATGGTTGATTTCTGGCGGCACTGCAGCGACGAAGCCTTCCACGACAACATGAAGGCGCTGTCGGAGCTGAACTCCAAGACGATGCAGCAGTACGACGCGCTCGCCGCAGGTGGCGTGCAGTTCGAGATGCACCGCGAGGGTATGTTCATCCTCGGCCTCAGCCGCGAGATGGTTGAGGAAGAGGCGCACCTGCTCGGCGGCATGGAGGAATTCGGCCTCGACAAGGTTCGCAC
Source organism: Thermomicrobiales bacterium (assembly GCA_023954495.1). NCBI lineage: Bacteria > Pseudomonadati > Thermomicrobiota > Thermomicrobia > Thermomicrobiales > Thermomicrobiales bacterium. The sequence goes on from JAMLIA010000073.1 coordinate 15,800, forward strand.
CGTCTTCGGGCAGGAAGTCTTCGACGAGGAGCCGGGTCTGTCGCGCAACGTCGCCGGTGCCGTCGCAATCGACAGCGAGCGCCACATCCGCCCCGACACGTTCGTCGAGGGACTGGTCGAGGCGCTGACCGAGCGCGGCATCGAGATTCGCTCCGGCGTGAGCGTTTACGGCTCGTCGCGCCGCAGTGGCAACGTGAATCTGTTGCGAACCACCGTTGGCGACATCGAGGCCGACGAAGTGGTCGTCGCCTGCGGCGCGTGGTCCGGCCCCGTCACCAAGCGGATCACCGGCACGCACCTGCCGCTGGAAGCCGGCAAGGGCTACAGCGTCACCGTCGATCAGGATCCGCCGGCCATCTCGAAGACGATGAACTTCATCGAAGCACGCTGCGCCTGCACGCCGTTCGCCAACGCCCTCCGGCTGGCCGGCACGATGGAGCTCTCCGGCATCAACCTGGAGATCCGCCCGGAGCGTGTCGCCGCGCTGCACAAGGCAGGTCGCACCTACCTGGCCAACTGGGACCCGAAGGGCAACGAGCGCACCTGGGTTGGCATGCGCTCGATGACCGCCGACGGCATCCCGGTGCTTGGCCGCGTGCCGGGCTCGGACAACACCTGGATCGCTGCCGGACACGCGATGCTCGGCGTCACGCTCGCCCCGGCAACCGGCGCGGTGATGGCCGACCTGATGACGACCGGCACCACCGACATCAATATCAAGCCGTTCTCACCGGATCGCTTCAGCCGCCTCTCGCGGATCTGATCGCCGCCAGAACAGCATCGCCGGCCGCATTACCGCATCACGGGGAGGCGGGCGGCGGGTTGTTGTTGCCGCCGGCCT
>JAMLIA010000074.1 GCA_023954495.1 Thermomicrobiales bacterium
TGCCAAGATCATTGGTGCCGACCTGGAGGCGCTACGTGCCACGGGTGCGCCGGTCGGGATCGTCGGCTCCGTTGCCGCCGTGCATGAGCTGGGCGTCGAGGGCCTTGTTCGTGAGACGCTGCCGCGCATCGAAGAGATGTTGCTGGCCGGGACCACGACCATCGAAAGTAAGAGCGGCTATGGGCTGACGACCGACAGCGAGCTGGCGATGCTGCGTGTCAATCGCGAGCTGGCCTCTCGCGCGTCGGTCGATATCGTCAGCACGTTCCTTGGTGCACATGCCGTGCCGCATGGATCAAGCCGGGCTGACTACGTTGATCTCGTCGTGAATGAGATGATCCCTCGCGTTGCTGACGAGCAGCTGGCCGAGTTCTGCGATGTGTACTGTGAGCCGGGCTACTTCGAGCCTGACGATACTGAGCGTATTCTCGAAGCGGGTCTCGCAGCTGGGCTGCGGCCCAAGGTGCACGTCGACCAGTATTCGCATACCGGCGCAATCAACACTGTTGCGCGCCTCCGGTGTGTATCGGCAGATCACCTCAATTACACAACCGAAGCCGAAATGCGCCGGTTGGCCGAGGCTGGAGTCGTTGGCGTTCTGATGCCATCGATCGACTTTGCGGTCGATCATCCGCGGTTGGCAGACGGGCGCTCGATGCTCGACGCGGGTATGACGATCGCTCTGGCAACTGACATCTGCCCCGGCGGCTGGATGCCGAGCATGCAACTGGCAATTGCACTCGGCTGTCGCTATTACCGGCTGTCACCAGCCGAAGCGATTCTGGCCGCGACGATTGGCGCAGCGGCTGCTGTCGATCGTGCAGGTGTCGTCGGGAGTCTCACCGTCGGAAAGCAAGCCGACGTGCTGGTGCTCGACATCGAACGCCATGAGGATCTTGCCTACCGTTTTGGACGCAACGCGGTCCGGACAGTCGTGAAGAATGGCGCAGTCGTTGTGGACGATGGCCGTCGCGTCACGGCGCCCTCGGCGGACGAAAGCCGAAGAACACAACCAGACGCTTGATTCGGCCGTCCTCATCGAGGTCAGCGAAGTTGACACCCGCGTTCACGACATCACCGAGTGGCGTGAGGATGCGCCATTCAAACCGCAAGAACTGATCGGTTATGTCGAATGCCCCACTCAGTGTCGGGGTCGCTGTTCCGTAATACTCGCGCTGAATCCGGCCGATATGAGCGTTGACCTCGTCGCGTCCACGCAGGCACATCTCCGGTAGGATGACTGTGCAGTCGTCGGCCCAGACGCGCTCCAGCATCGCGATCCGACGCAATTCATCTGGCTCGATGAGGCTGCTGGCGTAGTTGTCAATCACGTCTTCGTGCGCACTCATACCTGACTCCTCGGGACTCAGCAGTTCCGATGGGCCTGATTCGTTGTATCGAGGAGTTGATTTTACGTGGAATAGGGTGTGTGTGCAGGGAAGAGAGGTGCTGCGGTGCGGATATTTCTCGTTGTTTGGTCGTTTCGGCTGATCGGTAAGGGGCGGGAAGATGAGTCGAGGTGGTCGGTGCTTTCGGGCGATGCATCTGCATCAGCCGGACGGATGGTTGTCGCCGGGGTTTGTCGCGACTGACGACGTGGGTGTCATCACTGCGGTGAGTAGCGAGCCGATCGACGGTTGGGCTGATGGCGACATTGAGCGGCTAGACGGCTTTGTCGTGCCGGGGATGCCGAATGTGCATTCGCACGCGCATCAGCGCGGTCTGAGCGGGCGCTCCGAGCCGCCGACCGATTCGACGGCTGAAGAGAGCTTCTGGACGTGGCGCGAGCGGATGTATGCCTTCGCGAACCGGATTTCGCCCGATAATTTCGAGGCGATCGCGGCGCAGGCATTCCTGGAAATGGCGAAGGCCGGATACACCACGATCGGCGAGTTTCACTATCTGCACAACGCGCCGGATGGGTCGTTGTATGCGGACCCATCCGAGATGGCGCAGCGAGTGCTGGCGGCAGCCGAGCAGGTCGGGGTCGGGCTGACGCTGCTGCCGGTGCTGTATACGCGTGCCGGGGTTGGACGCGCGCCCGAGGCAGAGCAGCGCCGATTCATCCTCGATGGCGACGCGTACGCTGAGATGGTCGAGCGGCTGATTACCGAGAGTGCGGACTCGGCGCAGGTGTCGGTCGGCATCGCGCCGCATTCGATCCGGGCGGTGGATGTCGAGGAGTTGAGTGGCGTCGTTGCCGATCTGGCGCGAGCGTACCCTGACGCACCGATCCACCTGCATGTGGCGGAGCAGATGCGTGAGGTGAACGAGTGCCTTGCGACGCTCGGCGCTCGGCCGGGCGAGTGGCTGCTGAGCAACCTCGACATCGACGAGCGCTGGACATTCATTCATTCGACCTATTGCGATGCCGACGAGCGCCGCGGCATGCAGGAGCGCGGTGTCATTGCCGGGCTGTGCCCGACGACTGAGGCGGGGCTGGGAGACGGTATCTTCCCGCTGGGCGACTATGTGGCCGCAAACGGCCTGTGGGGGATCGGAACCGACAGCGACTACGTGCTGAGTGTTGCCGAGGAGCTGCGACTTATGGCGTTCGTCCAGCGCCTGACGAACCTGAACCTGAACATTCTGCCGCGTCGCGCAGTAGGCGGGGTACAGCCGGGTCGGCAACTTTTCGATCAGGCGCTGGAGGGCGGAACACGCTCGCTGCGGCAGCCGATTGGCGCGTTGACGCCGGGCATGCGGGCCGACTTCTTTGTGCTCGATCCCAATGATCCGAAGCTGGTCGGACACGGGCCCGAGACGGTGCTGGACGGGTGGATCTTCAGCGGACCGTCGACGGCGGTGCGTGACGTGATCGTTGGCGGGCGCGCTGTCATCCGCGATCGACATCACGGTCAGGAAGACGCGATTTTCGCTCGATACAGAACGGTCATGAAGCGATTGGGCGAGGAGTGAGTGACCGGCGCGCCAATGACGCGCCGATCCGATGAGTTTAGCTTTCGAGGCGGCGACCGAACGCCGAGCGGCCGGCGAACTTGCCGGCGTCGCCGAGGTGTTCCTCAATGCGCAGGAGCTGGTTGAACTTCTCGACGCGATCCATGCGCGACGGAGCGCCGGTCTTGATCTGGCCTGCATTCGTCGCAACGACGAGGTCGGCGACGAATGAGTCGGACGTCTCGCCGGAGCGGTGTGAAATGACGGCAGTGAAGCCGTTGCGATGGGCCAGGTCGATGGCATCGAATGTCTCGGTCAGCGTGCCGATCTGATTCAGCTTGATCAGGATTGAGTTGCCGGCGGCCTCGCGAATACCGCGTGCCAAACGTTCAGTGTTGGTGACGTAGAGGTCGTCGCCGACGAGCTGCACCTGGTCACCCAAACGGGCCGTCAGCGCCTTCCAGCCGTCCCAGTCATCTTCAGCGAGGCCGTCCTCGATCGAGATGATGGGGTATTCGGCGCGGGCATTGGCGTACCAGTCAATCATCTCGTCGGCAGTGAGCGTGCGGCCCTCGCCGCGCAGGTTATAGACGCCATCCTCAAAGAGCTCGGTCGACGCCGGGTCCATCGCCAGCATGACGTCGTCACCGAGTTTGTACCCGGCGCGCTGAATTGCTTCAGCGATGAGGCTGAGGGCTTCGGCATTTGAGCCCAGGCTCGGCGCGTAACCACCTTCGTCACCGACCGAGGTCGAATAACCGTGCTCACTAAGAACGGCCTTCAGGCTGTGGAACACCTCGGTACCCCAGCGCAGGCACTCCCGATACGAGGGAGCGCCGACCGGCATGACCATAAACTCCTGGAAGTCGACACTCGAACCTTCGGCGTGCTTGCCGCCATTCAGGATGTTGAACATCGGGACCGGCAGCGTTGCGGCGTTGGGTCCGCCGAGGTAGCGGTAGAGCGGCAATTGCGCGGACTCGGCGGCGGCGCGGGCAACGGCGAGTGAGACACCGAGGATCGCATTTGCGCCGAGATTGCCCTTGTTCGGGGTGCCATCAAGATCGATCATGATCTGATCGACATGGCGTTGATCGACCGCGGACTCGCCCTGCAGCGCGGGTGCGATGACGGCATTGACGTTGTTGACTGCGTTCTGGACACCCTTGCCACCGTAGCGGGACTTGTCGCCGTCGCGCAGCTCGACGGCTTCGAACTGGCCAGTGGACGCGCCAGACGGTACCGCTGCGCGGCCAAAGGAACCGTCGAGCAGGGTGACATCTACTTCGACAGTTGGATTGCCTCGTGAATCGAGGATCTCCCTCGCCCAGATCGACTCAATAGCCGTATCTCCCCAACCTGACACTGTCGAGCTCCTCCCGCTACCATCGACGTGACGAACCAGTGCACGCACGCGTGTATGAATCGTACTTGTTTTCAACATCGCCGCTATGCTCTGATCCGGGTGGTGACGGTCGTGAGACAGCCGTTGCAGGGCGATGTGTTGACGACAGGGGACGATGTGCATTCGACAAAAGAACTGACTAGCGACATGTTCTCGCTGAAAGTCGAAGGACGTGAGGTCGGCATTCCGGACCTGTTTCCGGGCTTCGATGACCGCGACCGACTGGGGATTGTCGTCCGTGAGCCGGGCGGCTCGTTCGGGGCGAGCGTGTTGACGCTGGCGACGATCACGGCGTTTTACGACATCCAGCGCCAGCGCGCTGAAGCATTCTTCATCTACGCTGACTACTTTGTGTTTCACGTCGGGCAGCAGCACGGCAACCACTCGATGATCGATATCTGGCCGGATCACAAGGAAGTGGTTGTCGAGGATGATGCGGAGGCGTTGCTGCGAGCGATCAACGACCGTGCCATCACCTGCCTGCTCGTTCCCGATGGGCAGCCAGGCAATCCGACGTTCGGCCGGTCGACGGTGTCCGGTGGATGCCTCCGTTCGGCGTTGGCCTATGACGCGAGCGGACGAGTTCGGAATGCGGACGTTGTGGCAGTTGGTAACGCCGTCAGCGAGAAATATGTTGCGGCAGCCGTCGGCGAAACGGTGCAGCTGGACGAAGCCGCGAGGGCATCGATTCTGGCATGCCGGGAGCAGCTGATCGAAGGAGGACGTCCGGTCGAGCATTACCGGCGCATTGACCTGGAGACGGCGAGAAGCCTGCTGGAACCATCGTGATGGTGTGAACGACAGCGAGCGACCTGCTAATTCAGGGAAGTTTCTCTCCTGCGTACGACCGCATCCAGCTGTTGGGAGATCTTTCACTGCGGGTCGAAAAGACAGGATACGGGAGTGACTGTCGTGCCAAGGTGTTGTGTACTCCGGCACGGCAGCAGTCTCCTGATTCTGTCATTTCGAGCGCGCACGCGAGAAATCTCCCCCTGCGTTGGACTGTGGTGAGCGGGTGGGAGATCTTTCGGCTGCGGCCTCAAGATGACAAGGTACAGGGGTGGCGGCTGCTTCCAACAACGCGACAAATTGACGCTGATGAGCCGCTGTGCGTCCGTAGCTGGCCTCGCGTTGATTTCCGGGGGTCGGCGGCGAATCAACTACGACGGTATGCGGTGGGGCATTGGAGAGGGCTCAGCCACCAGCCTGGACGCGGACCAATTGGTACATGTGACCTGTCTTAATTCCTATCGCGTTACGATATAGCATACGAGCAGCACTTTCAGGGACTGAGCTGGCGGGAGGCAGGCGGGGATGAGCGATACGTTGGCGGTGCGATTTCTGGCGGAGCATGAGCAGACGGCGAAGGCGATTGCCGAGTCGTTCGCGGAGTTTGTGCACGGCGCGCAGAAGTCGCTTGATCTGGCCGTCTACGATATGCGGCTCAGCCCGGAGGTTGCCAGGATCGTTGTGATGGCGCTTGCCGAACGAGCGCAGGCCGGGGTGCGGATCAGGATCGCCTACGACGCTGACAAGCCGGAAATGCCGGATCCGATGAACGGGTTCGACCCGGCTGAGTCGGGCACCGGGATGTTTGTCCAGTCGCTCGGTTATCCGTGGCGACGCATCGGCGGTCGGAAGCTGATGCATCACAAGTACGTCATTCGCGATGCTGGGCACGCCGACGCCGTCGTCTGGACCGGCTCGACGAATTTCACGGACGACTCCTGGACGCTAGAGGAGAACAACATTCTCACGCTGCGGTCACAGCAGATCGCCGACTGGTACATGCGCAACTTTCATGAGTTGTGGTCGGACGGCAACTTTGAGGGCAGCGGTGATTTCGAAACTGCGCCGGTTGAGTTGCGCTACAACGACGACTCGGCCGAGGTCGCCGTCGAGTTCTCGCCGGGACGTGGCGAGGAGATCGACGATCGGATCGCCGAGATTGTAGCGGGCGCGAAAGACCGCGTTGTGATCTGGAGCATGCTGATGAATTCGTCGTCGTTGCTCAAGTCGCTGCAATCAGTGCTGGATGCCGACGCCGTGCCAGTGAGCGGCCTCTACGACTGGACGCAGCAGGCTTCGGTGCTCGATCAGTGGCAGTCGGTGCCGCAAAACCACTGGAAGATCCCGGCTATCAAGGGCATCGTGCAGCGCGCCGGCCTGGTCGGGAAGATCTCGACGCCGTACAGCCCGACAACGCCGCACGACTTCATGCATGCGAAGGTGCTGGTCGTCGATCAGACGGTTATCACCGGTTCGTACAACTTCAGTCGCAGTGCAATGCAGAATGCCGAGAATATCCTCATCATCGATTCTGCGCCGTTGGCGGAAAGCTACGTTGATTTCGTGGGGCATCTCACGGAGAAGTATCGCGGTGAGTCGCGGCCTCTGTAGTCGGCTACAACAGCCTCCCCAGCGCGGACTGTGTTGAACGATTGGGAGATCTCTCACTGCGGTTCGAGATGACAGGAGAACGGGTCAGCCGCCTGAGCGGCGTGCTCGGCGCATGGGTACTGGACAGCACATTCAATTCGGCATGAGCACTGACCATAACAGGGTGCGATTGCTATACTGCATGCTGATATTTGACGCAGCGTCGATGGAGACGGGTTGCGGAGTTGGACTCCGACAGGGATGCCAGGCCGATACGACTGAGAGCCGGCTCGGACGCCCACCGCGACATTCACTCCGGAGCTGGACGGTGAACACCCCGCGTGGGCAAAGTGTCGTCTACGGTCGCTCACCGTTAGCGGAGCGTGCATTGGGTGCGGCATGGCCGAGCCCAGGCAACTGAGACCGGTTGGTGAAAGCCGCCGGTGAATCAGGGTGGTATCGCGAGATCGTTCTTCGCCCCTGGCGGAGAGCGGTCTTTTTTTGATTCTGAATATTGCTATTACAAATATTGCTCGGGACGATAAACCTCCGCGGACGGGAAAGGAATGAGCACTTGAGCACGACACTGGAGAACTTGCACATCGACGCGCTGGCGACACTCGAAAGCGTCAGGGATGAGGCCGGGCTGGCCGACTGGCATCGCGACGTGCTGGGACGCAAGGGATCACTGAGCGCGGCGATGCGCGAGCTGGGCAGCCTCGATGCGGACGAGCGGCGCGAGCGAGGGCGCGAACTGAACGAGCTGAAGCAGCAGCTAGAGGCGGCATTCGAGGCGCGGCAGGACGCGATCAAGGCGGAAGCTCTGAACGAGCGGCTGCGGACAGAGTCGATCGACGTTACGCTGCCGGGGCGCACACCGTTTGTCGGCAACCTGCACCCGCTAATCGCGATGATCCGGGAAGTGTCGGACGTGTTCGCGCACCTCGGGTTCCAGACCGTTGAAGGGCCGGAAGTCGAGCTGGCTGAGTATTCGTTCGACATGCTCAACATCCCGAAGGACCATCCAGCGCGGGATGTCTGGGACACGATCTTCATCGAATCCGACACCGTCGAGATCACGCTGCGTCCGCATACCTCGCCAATGCAGATCCGGACGATGATGCAGCAGGAGCCACCGGTGCGGGTGGTCGTGCCGGGGCGCACCTATCGTTACGAGGCACAGGACGCGACGCACGAGTGGCACTTCCATCAGGTCGAAGGGTTGGCGGTCGATCGCGGCATCACGATGGCGGATCTGAAGGGCACGCTGGCCGAGTTCGCGCGGCAGATGTTTGGCGCGGAGCGCAAGGTGCGGTTCCGTTGCGACTTCTTCCCGTTCGTTGAGCCGGGCGTTGACATGTCGATCGACTGCCCGTTCTGCGGTGGCCGCGGCTGCCGGACCTGTAAGAACAGCGGCTGGATCGAGCTGCTGGGCGCGGGGATGGTGCATCCGAACGTGCTGAGTAACGTCGGTTACGATCCGACGGTGTACTCCGGCTGGGCGTTCGGCATGGGCGTCGAGCGGCTGGTGATGCTGAAGTACAACGTGCAGGACATTCGCCTCTTCTCGGCGAACGATCTCCGTTTCCTGGGCCAGTTTGCGCGGGCGCGCCTGTAGCGCTGTCGTTGTTGACGAGGATGAAGTAACGGCGCAGTGCTGAAGCGCGCCTGGAGGGAAACACGATGCAGGTCCCAGTTCGCTGGCTCCGCGAATACATTAGCGTAGATCTACCGACTGCCGAGATCGCGCGTCGGATGACGATGGCCGGGCTTGAGGCCGAGAGCGTCAGGCAGATCGGTGCTGAGTGGGAGAACGTCTACGTCGCTGAGGTCGTCGCTGTCGAGCGGCACCCGGATGCCGATCGCTTGGTGCTGGCAACGGTCCATGCCGGGCCGCATCAACTCACCGTCGTGACTGGCGCGCCGAACATCGCTGCCGGGCAGCGGGTCGCGCTGGCGCTGGCGGGAGCCCGGCTGATCGATCCGTATGCCGATACGTTGCAGTACAAGACACTCAAGCCGAGCAAGATCCGGGGGATCAAGTCGGAGGGCATGGTCTGCTCGGAGAAAGAGCTGGGCATGTCCGAGGAGCACGAGGGCATCCTGGTGCTGCCAGATGCTGCGCCGGTCGGTGCGACCTTGCAGGAGTACCTGGGTGATGACGTGATCGAGTTCGAGATCACGCCGAACCTGGTGCATGCCTTCTCGATTGTCGGCATCGCGCGCGAGCTGGCGGCGATTGTCGACACGACGATCACGCCGCCAGTGCTGGCGGATCTCAGTGCAGTCGCGCGAGACGATTCGCTCGTCACGATCGACGCGCCCGATCTATGTGGTCGCTACGCGTTCGCGATTATCGAGAACGTGACGGTCGGGCCGTCACCGCAATGGATGCAGCAGCGGCTTACGCACGCTGGCATGCGGCCGGTCAACAACATCGTCGATCTGACGAACTACATCATGATCGAGCTCGGTCAGCCGATGCACGGGTTCGACGCGGATAAGGTGACCGATCAGCGCATCATCGTCCGACGTGCGCAGCACGGTGAGCGGCTTGAGACGCTCGACCACGTCAAGCGTGAGCTGGACGAAGAGATGCTGGTAATCGCCGATCCGCAGGGAGCGGTGGCGTTGGCCGGCGTGATGGGCGGCGTCGAGAGCGAAGTGTCGGATACCACGACGCGCGTGCTGCTGGAATCGGCGTCGTTCAGCGATAAGCCAGTGCGGCGTGCAGTTCGCATCCTCAAGCTGCCGTCTGAAGCCTCCTCGCGATTCCAGCGCGGCGTTGATCCGAACCTGGCCTGGACGGCATTGGAGCGCTTCGCTGCGCTGCTGAGCAAGATCGATCCCGGCGCGAAGCTGACGCTCGTGGCAGACGCATATCCGGTCCCGCGTGAACGCTCGGTCGTGCGCATGCCGTACTCCGAGGTGGAACGGCTGCTGGGGATGCAGATCCCACTCGATACCGTCGTGCAGATTCTTGGCCGGCTCGACCTGCAGCCGATGGTTGAAGAGGGCGATGGTGGGCCGGTCGTGGTTGTGTCTGCGCCAACCTACCGGCGCGATATCAATATCCCGGCGGACGTGGTTGAGGAAGTCATTCGTATTTATGGATACGAGTCGCTGCCTGAGACCCTGCCGACTGGTGGTGCCGTGTCGATCGTGCGCGATCCGGCGCGGCTGACCGACCGAGTGGCGCAGGATGCGCTCGTCGCGGCGGGGCTGACGCAGGTCATTACGTACTCAATGGTTTCGGATGCCGACCTTGTCCATATCTCGGCCGCCGGGGGCGAAGTTCCCGATGTGCTGGGTGCCTACCCACGACCCGAGGCGGACTTCGTTCGGGCGACGAATCCGCTGCGTGCCGACTGGGAAATCATGCGGCCGACGCTGATGCCGTCGCTGCTGAAGATCGTTGCTGAGAACCGGAAATACGTAGAGCGGGTGGCGATTTTTGAGACAGCCCGAACCTATCAGCCACGTGGCCGCGATGAGCTGCCGGACGAATTGCGCTCGGTTGCAATTGCGCTGAGTGGTGCGCGCGACCCGGAGTCGTGGTATCGCAGGGACGAGTCGGACCTGGACTTCTTCGACCTGAAGGGTGTGATCGAGTCGTTGGGCCGTCGGCTCGGTGCGGGTGAGCTGAAATGGGTCGCAGTGGAGCATCCGTCGATGCAGCCGGGTCGCTCGGCTGCGATTGAGCTCAATGGCATCCAGATCGGCATCGCCGGTGAGATTCATCCGCTGGTGGCCGAACGATTCGAGGTGACGGGTCGGGTCGCATTCGCGGAGATGGATCTGACGTCGTTTGCGGATTCGCTACTGGAGACTTGGAGCGTCGCGACCGTCTCGCGATTCCAGCCGATCCGGCAGGACTTCGCGGTCGTCGTGGACGAGGCAACTGCGGCGGCGAGCGTGCAGCAGGCGATCCTGGATGGCGCGCGACCGCTGGCGACCGACGCGACGCTGTTTGACATCTACCGCGGCGAGGGTATCGAAGCTGGCAAGAAGAGCCTGGCCTACCGGGTCACGCTGTCAGCGCCGAACCGGCAACTTGCCGAGCATGAAGTCGAGCGCATCCGCACTCGGATTACGCAGAGCGTGTCGAAGCGCGTCGGTGGGGCGCTGCGCGGGTGAGTGAATCGAGAACGACGCTGGCACCTGATCGCGAAAGTGGTGGGCGGGCGAGTCGCGGCGCGCGTCCAATCGAGCGCGTGCGGGGCACGCACGACCTGCTGCCCGACGATCGATCTGTTATCGAAGCGCTGCGCGGCTCGCTCGTTGCCAACGCCGGACGGTACGGCTATCGCGAGGTGGAAACGCCGGTCGTTGAAGCGACCGAGCTGTTCTTGCGGAAGTCCGGCGGTGAGCGGGTGGCGCAACTGTATGCCTTCAATCATCGTGGACGCGATCTGGCGCTGCGACCCGAGTTCACCGCATCTGTCGTGCGGCTGTATGTCGAACGGTTGCAGTCGGAGCCGTTGCCGGTGCGGCTCGCTTACTCAGGGCCGGTCTTTCGCTACGAAAAGCCGCAAGCTGGTCGGTCGCGGCAGTTCACCGAGTACGGTTGCGAACTGATCGGTGCGGCTGGGCCGCTGGCTGATACCGAGATCATCAACCTGGCGATCGATGGTCTGCGCCGCGCTGGTGTCGAACGGATGCGGCTGGTGCTCGGGCACATCGGCGTCGTTGTTGGCTATCTGAGCGCGCTACAGATTGATCAGCGGGCGCAGGACTGGCTGACCTGGAGCATGGAACGACTGCGCAAGGGGGATGATTCGGCCCACGAGCTGCCCCCGCATCTGGCGCGCTATGAACGCGTCGAAGCGGACGCGGCGCTGGTCGATGATGGTCTGGACGGACTGAGTGAGCAGGCTCTGGTCAGCGTGTTACGTCAAGCAGGCATCAGCTTCGATGGCGGCATCCGTGATCCGGAGGACATCGCGCGCGGATTGATGCGGAAGCGGCGACGGCACCACGATGTTGCCGTGCTGCGCGAGGCTGCCGACTTCGTCACGGCGTTGACGCGGCTGTCGGGCCCGCCAAGCGAGGTGCTGGAGCCGTTGCACGAGCTGGTTCGCGGGCACGGGCTGTCGGCTGACCCCCTCGCCGAGCTGGAACAGATCATTGCGCTGCTGGAAGCAAATGGGTTCAGCCGCGACGATATCACGATCGATCTGGGCATGGGGCGTGGCCTGCACTACTACACCGGCATGCTATTCGAGATATATGGCGAGGACGGCCGGGGCCCTCAGCTATGTGGCGGCGGACGATACGACGACCTCGCTCAGGTGCTTGGCGCACGCAACGCTGTGCCGGCCTGTGGGTTCTCGTACGGACTGGAACGGGTGCTGACGTCTGCCGGGGCGGTTGCTGTCGGGCGTCCGAGTCCGACCGTTGTCGTCGTTCCGGGTGATGATCCTGGCGCGGGGATGCGGCTGGCGGATGCATTCCGCGCGGCGGGATGGATGGCGCTGCTCGATCTCCGTGGTCGGAATGTTGCTGCGACGCGCCGCGCTGCCGAGCGCCAGGGCGCGACGATCGTTGCCAGCCTCGTTGACGGACGAATCGAGATAACGACACTTGTTGATGGATCGACAATGATGGTCGATGCCGTCCCGCCCCCGACTGAGGAGGACGCCGGATGACGGGTGACGCGCTGCGGATTGCGCTGTCCAGCAAGGGAGCCTACGAGACATCGACAGCGGACTTCCTGGCGAAGGCGGGGCTTGGCTACTGGCGGCCGAACCCACGGCAGTACGTCGGTCGGATGCCGACTGTGCCCGAGGCTGAGGTGCTGTTTCAGCGACCGGAGGACATCGTCCATAAGGTGGCGGACGGCAGCGCCGACATTGGCATCACCGGCTACGACCTCGTCGCCGAGCACGCGGCGGAGCATCCTGACGTCCACGTCATCGTGCCGGATCTGGGTTTCCGCCGCTGTCAGGTTGTGCTGGCGGTGCCGGAATCGTGGCTCGACATTACGACAATCGACGATCTCGCCGAACTCTCGATCGATTTGAAGCGCCAGGGACAGCCGTTGCGGGTCGCGACGAAGTTCACGAACCTGGTCAGTGATCACCTCTATCGCAACGGGGTGAACTACTTCAGCCTGATCGACGCGCACGGCGCGTTGGAGGCTGCACCGGCCCTGGGCTACGCCGACTTGATCGCCGATCTGACCGAGACTGGTGTGACGCTGCGCGACAATCATCTGCGGGTGCTGGAGGGTGGCGTTGTTCTGCGGGCGCAGGCGTGCCTGATCGGGAACGCGCGAACGTTGGGCACTGGGCGGCGGATGCACCAGGCACGCGTCGTCATCGAGCTGATTGAGGCGAAGCTGCGCTCACGGACGTTCAGGATTGTTACCGCGAATATCGCCGGTGCATCGCCGGAAGAGGTGGCGGCGCAGGTCATCAGCAACGTCGACCTGGCAGGTGAGACCGGACCGACGGTGTCGCCGGTCTTTCCGAAGGTCGTGCAGGTCGGCGCGGAGCACTGGTTCTCGGTGAGCGTGATCGTGCCGGACGACTGCATGCTGGCAACGGTCGATCATCTGCGCTTCTCCGGTGCGCGTGGCATTACGGTGGGCACGCCGGACTACATGTTTGATACGGACTCGAACGCCTTCGTCGAGCTGGCGGAGGCGGTGGAGCAGCGAGGGAATGAGGCGTACCGCCCATGGTAGTGCGGACCTACACCGGCATTGATGCCGGGCGTCAGGCGATCCTGTCGCGTCGTGAGCTGCGCGATGCGCCGCTTTCGCCGCGCATGCGCGAGGGTGTGCGGCGCGTCTTCGGCGAGGACCTGACGGCGGACGAGGTTGTTCGCCGCATTCTTGACGACGTGCGGCAGCAAGGTGACCGCGCACTCCTGCATTACACGGAGCAGATCGACGGCGTTGTGCTGAGTGCCGTTGAGGTGTCTGACGCGGAACTTGACGCAGCCTTTGACCAAGTATCCAGTGACGTTGTCGATGCGCTGAAGACAGCGGCGGATCGGATTCGCCGCTTCCATGAGCGGCAGCACATCGATCCCTGGATTGATGCGCAGCCGGAGGGGATTCTCGGGCAGCTCGTCGTGCCGCTGGAGCGGGTGGGCGTCTATGCGCCGGGTGGCAGCGCGCCGTATCCGTCGTCGCTGCTGATGACGGCGATTCCGGCGGCGGTAGCAGGTGTATCTGAGGTCGTTGTCTGCGCGCCGCCGGAGAAGAACGGCCAGATCGCGCCGGTCACGGCAGTGGCAGCGCGGATCGCTGGTGTATCACGTGTATTTCGCGTCGGTGGGGCGCAGGCGATTGCGGCGATGGCATACGGAACGACCAGTGTGCCGCGCGTCGACAAGATCTTCGGGCCGGGCAACATCTTCGTCGTGCTGGCGAAGCGGCAGGTCTACGGTGAGGTGGCGATCGATGCGCTGCCGGGTCCGACTGAGACGGTACTGATCGCCGACGGGTCGGCGACGGCCACGCTGTGCGCAGCGGATATGCTGGCGCAGGCTGAGCACGATCCGATGGCGAGCGCGATTCTGCTGACGACTTCGTGCGAGCTGGCGGCATCGGTGCGAGGCGAGCTCGAATTGCAATTGCGGACGCTGGAGCGCGCAGCGGTCGCACGTGAGTCGTTGGGCGAGAACGGCGCGATTGTCGTGCTCGACTCGCTGGAGGATGCGATCGCGTTGGCGAACGACTATGCGCCGGAGCATCTCTGCCTGCTGGTCGAGGACCCGTGGCGTTGGGTCCCGGCGGTGCGGCACGCCGGTGGCATCTTCCTTGGCGAGAGCTCGCCGGAGGTTCTCGGCGATTACACGGCTGGCCCGAGTCACGTCATGCCTACTGGACGAACCGCGCGCTTCTCGTCGCCGGTGAACGCATCGGACTTCGTGAAGTACATCTCGCTGATCGGGCTGAACGAGCGCGGGCTTGAGGCATATGGCCCGGCAGCGGCACGGATCGCTCGCGCCGAAGGGCTGACGGCACATGCGGCGGCGGTGGAGCGGCGGCTGGAGCTGATGCAGCCAGAGTAGCGCGGGTAGTGGACAGGTGCGAGGTGGAGGTTGTTTCGTATCGGATTGGCGTGTGTGGCCCTTTGCGCGGTCGCATATTTCCGGATGGGTGTATGCAATACGCCCCTACATTTGGTCTTCCGCGATACTAGATAGTTGTGCCGCAGACTAGTATATTCGGTGCGAGGCACATTGGGTACGTAGGGGCGTATTGCATACGCCCGGCTAGACACGTGAGCGGCACGGGTAGCAGCGATCCGGCGTAGCGGCCACGAGGATTGACGCGACAGCGGCCGGAGGCCAGGATTCTCCCGCCAAGACGCGCAGCGTCTTCTACCCCGGATTACCCAACCGCTGGAGTGCCTGGAACACGCGTTCTTCGATGCTGAGGCCGTCGCGTTCCTGGACGATGTTGAGTGCGCCGCGCGCTTCGGTGAGCGAGTAGCCGAGGGCTTCGAGTGCGGCGAGTGCTTCGCGGTCGGCGGTGTCGAGGGGGCCGCCGCCGGAGGTCGGCAGGACTTCGGGCAGCTTGCGCTTCAAGTGGAAGACGATCTGCTCGGCGGTCTTCTTGCCGATGCCGGGTATACGCGACAGCGTCTTGACGTCTTCGGATGAAATGGCGGTATAGATCGCTGCTGGTTCGTCGAACGACAGGATGTTCAGCGCAACGCGTGGGCCGATACCGGAGACGGCTAGCAACAGCTGAAACAGCTCCAACTCATCCTGCTCGACGAAGCCGTAGAGCGTCAGCGCGTCCTCGCGGACAACGAGGTGGGTGACGAGCGCGACGCGGTCGCCGACGCCTCCGGCAGCGCTGGCGGATCGACCGGAGGTTAGCACCCGGACGAGGAAGCCATGCAGATCCACCACCAGCGCGGACGGCTCGACGGCGGCAATGACGCCACGAATACCTGCGATCATGCCGACACCTCCTCGTCAATCTCGTTCAATCGATAGACACGTTCGGCGTTGGTGCCGAGGATGGCCGGTGCGTCGTTTGGTTCCAGGATGGTGCGCACGCGGCGCAGCAGGCGACCCTGCTTCAGGACAGCGTAGTCGCTGGCGAACAGCACTCGGTCTGAGCCGACGATGTTGACGACCGACCGGAACACGTCGTCGCGATACAGGTAGGTCGTAGCGGCGGAATCGTAGACGACGTTGCGGGTGACCTGCTGGACGGCGCGATTCAGCTCGTAGAACGGCAGGCCACCGCCCCAATGGGCCAGCACGACCGGCTGGTCCGGATAGGCGGTCAGCAGATGGATCATGCGCTCAGGTGTCGCGGTGCCTTTGCCTGGGTAGAGGTGACCGACCGGCTCGGACGTGTGGATCATGATTGGACGGTTGCGTTCACGGCAGACACCCATCAGCCCGGCGATCGAGGCGGTATCGAGCAGATCGAGCCCCTGTGCGTCGGCGTTGAGCTCGCCAATGCCGGCTGCGCCAAGGTCGAACGCGCGCTCGGCGTCGCGGGCGGCAGACGGATCGTGCGGGACGACGATGCCGAGAAACTCGATCCGACCTGGATAGTTGCGGCGAGCCTCTGCCATCCACTCGGTGTGTGCGCGGCAGATACCGGGGTCAGCCCAGGGGAAGCCGCAGGCGATCGATGTATCGACGCCCGCCTCATCCATGCTGGCGATCAGGTCCTCGGGTGAGGCGAGCAGGTAATCGGGACGTTCGTAGAGCGATCCGAACCAGGCGTCTCGCTGTCGATAGCTCTCACGGTCGGCAACGACATCCGGCAGGAAGATGTGGACGTGCGCATCAATGACTCGGTCTGCCATCGTGGATCACGTCACAAAGACGACGTAGCC
>JAMLIA010000075.1 GCA_023954495.1 Thermomicrobiales bacterium
TTTGCGGGAGCGGACGCGGGAGTTTCAGCGGCGGATGACTCCGGCGGAGGCGTGCTTGTGGGCTGCAATTCGTGGGCGGAGGCTTGATGGGCTCAAGTTCCGTCGGCAGCAAGTCATCGGCGGCTATATCGCTGATTTCTATTGCAATGAAACGAGGTTGGTTATTGAGGTGGATGGGCCAATTCACGACAAACAATACGAATACGACCGGGTGCGCGAAGAAGCGATCGAGCTGCATGGCCTCTGCATCATCCGCTTTACAAACGACCAGGTCCTGAACCATTTGCCCGACGTTCTCACCACAATCGTCAATGCCGCCCGAAATCCATAACCCGCGAACACCCCTCTCCTCCGAGGGGAGGGGCAGGGGGTGAGGTCCCAGAAAGGAGCACGTCATGTCAGAAATCCGAAACAGTGAGGCGTATTACCACGTTGTGCTGGAGCGCATTCCGCCGCGACCGGAGCCGGCGTTTGAGGACGCTGCCATGCAGGAGCGGGTGTGGGGGCGACAGTGGGGCGTCGGGAACGATGTCGGGCAGCTGAAGCTGGTGGCGCTGCATCGGCCTGGCGACGAGATGGCGACGATCGACCCGGACAAGTACGACGACACGATCGAGGCGCTGATTGACGACCGCGAGCAGTGGTACTGGCGTGACGAGCGTGGGCCGGACATCGCGCTGATGCAGCGGCAGCACGACGCGCTGCGGGCGGCGCTGGAGGCCGAGGGTGTTGAGATCGTCGATGTCGGAGGCTCGCTCGGCGACGTCAAGGCGGTCTTCACACGCGATCAGGCGATCGCCGTTGATGGCGGCGCGGTCATCTGTCGGATGGGGCCGGTCGGTGTTGAGCGCGGGTACGGTCGGCGTGGCGAGGAGTCGTATATCACGCAGGTCATCGCCGGGCTTGGTATGCCGATCCTGCGTACGATCCACGGCACCGGCCTGGTCGAGGGCGGCTCATTCTGCTTCCTGACGCCGAAGGTCGCGGCGATCGGGCTGTCGTTCCGCCAGAACGAAGAGGGCGCGCGGCAGATGGAGGACGTCCTGCGGGTGAGTGACACGCGCCTGATCCGCGTGCCGCTGACCGGCCACGCGCTGCATATCGACGGCGCAATCGTCATGGTCGATCACGACAAGGCGCTGATCAACATGGCGCGGCTGCCATACTGGTTCCTCGACGAGCTGAAGACGCTCGGCATCCAGACGATCCACATTTGGCCCAGCGAGGGCCACGCCGTCAACTGTCTGGCGGTCAGTCCGGGTCGCGTCATCATCTCCGAAGGCTGCCCACGCACCCGCGAGCGCCTGCAAGCCGCCGGTGTCGAATCGATCGAGATTGACTACAGCGAAATCCGCAAGAACGGCGGCGGTATTCATTGCAGCACGCTGCCATTGGTGCGGGAGCGCTGACCTCACCCCACCGCCCGGAGGGCACCCGCCCTCTCCTCGGAGGAGAGGGCGGGTCCTGGGCAGGGCGTGTTTGGGTGCCGTGTTGAGGGTGTTGGGCATCGACGGACACCTTCTCCTCTTCGAGGGGAGAGGAGCGAGGACCGGAAGCCATTCCGTCAGCAACAGGACACCCCCTCTCCCAGCTTTGGGCGGGAGCCATCGCCCAAGGGGCACCCGGGCAGCGGCTGGGGGGTGAGGGCCGTTCCTACCCCAGTTGCACCTTGCCCATCTCGCCATCAATATCGATCGTCGTTCCAAACGGCGCTGACAGGTCGGCGAGACGGGTGAGGATGGAGCGGGCTTCTTCGCCGCGGGCGAGGCGGGGGCGGCCGCGGCGGTAGACGGGGTCGGTCTGGCGCAGGGTGACGGGCGCGAGCTCGATGCTGACGAGCTTGCCGTCCTGCCAGGTGAGGCGCGGGGAGACGGTCTCCCAATAGCGTACGTCGGCCGGGAAGCCGCGCTTGCCGTCGTCGCTGCGGGAGCGTGCGATCTCGCCCGGCGTCATCGTCGGGTCGACGCGGAAGCGCTCGTAGGCGTCGGACGGGAACTTGTGGACGAGGTCGTTCTGGGCGATGAAGTTGCCGAGACTGTAGAAGATTGGCTTGCCCTGATAGATCTCGATGCCACGCAGCAGGTGCGGCCCGTGGCCGACGATAACGTCTGCTCCCTCGTCGATCATGCGGCGCGCGAAGACCGGGATGAATGCGGCAGGGTCCTCCTTCGTCTCGCCCTGCTCGTGGGAGTGCATGCTGACGACGACGATGTCGGAGCGCCCGCGTGCCTCACGCACCCACTGGGCGATCGCGTCGATGTCGCCGGTGTTCGGCGCGACCTGCACGCCGGGCGTCTCGGAGGCGCGGAAGCTCATGTCGAAGAAGGGGAAGATGCTCTCGTCGGCGGGCGGGTGACCGAAGCCGAGCGCGATGCGCTCGCGGCGGCGCTGCTCGATGCCGATGGCTTCGGCGATCTCCTTCAGCGCTGTCAGCTGCTCGGCGGTGATGTCGTAGGTTGTCGAGACGCGCAGCGGGTTCAGGCCGGGTCGCCCGGGCATGTCGGGGCGCTGCTCGCTGGCCTGCTGACCCTTGGCGAAGCTGGAGCAGACCGAGATTAGCGAGAACGATCCGTGGTCGGTGTCGAGATAGGCGGGCATCCTGGCCTCGGCCATGTTCCTGCCCAGGCCGGCCCAGACGACGCCCTTCTCGTTCAGCACGTCGATCAGGGCCAGCAGACCCTCGATGCTGTAGTCGAGCGAGTGGTTGGTGGCCGCCGGAAACAGGTTGAAACCCAGCGCGGTCAACGTGTCGATGACCGACGACGAGGCCGACATGTGCGTCCCGCCGCACTCCTGGGCCGGGTAGCCCTTGAAGTCGTTGGGCAACACCTCGAGGTTAGTGAGCGCGGCGTCACCGCTGCCGAGATGCTCGACCAGCGCGCGGGCGTCGTCGTTCTCGTTCATCGCAATTCCGCGGGTAATCATGCTGTCGCCGGTCAGAACCAGTGTTGTCGTACCAGACACGTCCTCATCCCCTCTTGTCTCATACCCCAAGCGCGACGATGGCCGTCTCGTCGTGCTGCTCGATCTGTGTGCCGAATGGCGCTGACAGGCGCGTGACGCGATCGAGGATCTCACGTGCCTCGTCGCCGCGCGCCAACCGCGGTCGTCCGCGCCGGTGGAACGGCTCGGTGTACTGCATTGTGACGGGCAGCAGGTCGATGCTCTGCAGGTCGCTGCCCTGCCATTGCAGGCGCGGCAGGATCGTCTGCCAGTAGCGCGCGTCGCCGCCGAAACCGCCGCGTCCGTCTGCGCCGGAACGAGCGATGGCGATGTCGTGCGGTGTGCCGCTCTGATCGACGCGGAAGCGCGTGTACGCATCGGATGGGAACTTCTCGATCAGCTCGTCCTGCGCGATGAAGTTACCGAGGCTGTAGAAGATCGGCTTGTTCTTGTAGATCTCGATGCCGCGCAGCAGGTGTGGGCCGTGTCCGGCGATGACGTCGGCACCCTCGTCGATCATGCGGCGCGCGAAGTCCGGCAGGAAGTCTGCCGGATCCTCGTTCGTCGCCGCGCCCTGGTGGGCGTGGATGCTGACGATGACGATGTCGGCTCGTCCGCGCGCCTCGCGTACCCACTGGGCGATGGCGTCGACATCGCTCGCACTGGCCGCGGTTGTTACTCCGGGCTGGTCCCCGGCCCGGAACAGTGTGCCAGCAAATGGGAATGTGTTCTCGTCGGCAGGCGGAAACGCGAAGCCGGAGGCGATGCGATCCAGTCGGCGCTGCTCGATGCCGGTGGCTGCGGCGATCTCGCGCAACGTCGCGAGCTGCTCGGCTGACACGGTGTGGGTTGTCGTCACGCGGACCGGATTGAGGCCCGGTCGACCCTGCATGTCGGGGCGCTGTTCGCCGGCCTGCCAGCCTGTGCCGAATGACGATGCGCAGGAGATCATCGCGACCGCGCCGCGATCGGTGTCGAGGTAGACCGGCATGCGTGCTTCGGCGAGGTTGCGGCCGATGCCGGCATAGCGCGCGCCGCGTGCATCCAGCACGTCCATCATCGCCAGCAGCCCGGTGATCCCGTAATCCATGACGTGGTTGGTCGCCGCCGGGAACAGATTGAAGCCGAGCGCCAGCAGCTCGTCGAAGATTCTGGCGCGGGCACCCATGTGGGTGCCGCCGCTCTCGTGGTCGGGATAGCCCTGGAAGTCGTTGGGCAGGATCTCCAGATTGGTCAGCGCGGCGTCTGCATCGGCGATGAGTGCGGCGAGGTCGCGCGCATCGGCGTCCTCATTCATCGCCAGTCCGCGGTGGATGATGCTGTCTCCGGTGAGCACCATGCGCAGTGGATCGCACACGTTCCATCCCTCGTTTCACGAAACCGGTTCCACCAGATCGGCGGAACCGGCTGCTGATTCAGGCGGATGGCGCGGTCAGACTCGCTCGGCGAGGCGGCCACCGTTGCGGATGAAGCGTGGCTGGTCGTCGTCGCCACCGAAGAAGTCGACGCGGCGTCCGGCACCAGCGCCATCCGTGGCGACGAACTCACGTTCGCTGATCGGTGCCAGATGCTCGGCTGGTCGGACGGTGCGCTCGCGGGTGATGCCGCTGATGCCGACCGCCTCCATACGCAGACCGCCGTCCTCGACGGTGATCGTGTATTCGGCCTGCGGCTGGCTGTAGACACCGGCGATGGCGTTGAGCTGCTCATCCGTGAGTGTGATCTGCTCCGGCGTCGGCATGTCGAGGCCGAGGTCGCTGGAGAGCGCCCAGCGCTCGACCGCGCCGTAGAGCGCCGAGCCGCGACCGCTGTTGGTCAGGATGGCGAGCGCCGCGCCGCGATGGGATGACGGTGAGGTGCGCCTGGAAGCCGCTGAGCGAGCCGCGTCGCGGCTGACGAGCTTCTCGCCGTCGACCCAGCGGATGTCCCAACCGGGATGCCCCAGTCGTCGCGCAAAGTTGGCGGCGCGTCTGTTTCTCCAGTATTGCCTGCGCTGATGCTTCGCTGAGCACCTGCGTGTCACCGACGTGTCCGAGGTTGATGTGCGCCTGCGCGAACGACAGCAGGTCGTTGACGTTGGAGATCACACCGCCGGCCGGATTGACGCAGCGCGGCAGTGGGTATTTGTGCGCGACCTGGTGCTCGTCGCCGGCCGGATCGGTCAGCGTGTGACCGGCGGCTGCCGAATGGACGATCGCCTCGTGGGCGAAGTAGAAGCTGTGATCGAGCCCCATCGGCTCGAAGACACGCTCGCGCATTGCCTGCTCGAATGTCTGCCCGAGGACTTTCTCGACGACCGCACCTGCCAGGTTGAAGCCGACGTTGCAGTACGCCCACGAGCTGCCGACGGGCGTCCACTGCCGGAGCGTGTGGAACTCGCCGACGGAAGTCTGCAGCGCATCGTCGCCCCAGCCAAAGTCATCGAAGAAGTCGCCGTAGATACCGCTGGTGTGCGACAGCAGCTGGCGGAGCGTGACCTCGTTCTGAGCAGTCGGGTCTTCCAGCTTGAGGTCGGGGAGGTAGGTGATGACGGGCGCATCGAGGTCGAGCTTGCCCTCATCGACCAACGTCATGACCAGCGTGGTACAGAAGACTTTTGAGATGGAACCGATCTGAAACAACGTGTCCGGCCTGACCGGCTGCTCGGTCTCCAGATTGGTGACGCCCCACGCGTGCAGGGAGCGCTTGCCGTCCTTCAGGATACCGACAGTGACGCCGGGCACAGTCCAGCGCTGCATCTGCGCTGAGACAACTGAATCGAGAGTCTCGGCCATCAATCCCCCTCGTATACGCTCGCCACGTTCTTCGTGGCGACTCACTCCTGCCGGTGTATCCGGCGCATCATCTCAGTCTCCGCTTCTTCGCCCTGTTCGGCAAGCGTCTCTTCGTGTTCGTCGCGCGTTTGTCGGATGCGCGAACGCACGTCTGATCTGCTCTGGCGGAGCTGATCAATTGTCTGCTTGCCGGTTCGCGGGGCCAGGATGAACCCGGCGAGCAGGCCGATTGCGGTGCCGAGCAGCATGCCGCTCACGAATGAGAGCGATGACGTATCGCCGCTCGTATCCCGCAACTGGTTGTCCCAGTCGATTTCACGCAACGATTCCCACGGCACCGTTCGGCTTCCGTGGTGTATGCCGTCCATGTCCTCCTCCTCTTGGTATGCGTGGTGTGCGTGCCAGCCTGGGCTAATCCTTCAGCAGCTTCGACGCGCCCTTGCCCTTGGTGTCGCGCCCGGTCACGGTCTTGACCATCGCGCGAGCCTTGGCGACGCTGCCGTAGAACGAGATGATCGGTGCTGCGACCTCTTCGGTCATAAATGACGCTGTGCCCTTGACCTTTGTGGCTGTCTCGGTCAGCTGCTCCAGCATCGGGATGACTTTGTCCTTGATCGCGAAGGCGACCCAAACGAGCACCGCAGCCACGACGACAAGCAGAGCGGTGATCAGGACGGTGAAGACTCCGAATATCACGATGGTGATATCGCGGAAGCGCTCCAGTGCGGATTGGTCCGCACCGCCGAGGAGATACAGGCCGACGATGATGGCGATGAAGATGATCAGCGCGCCGACCCCGATGAGTATTCCTTTGTTCTTGGACATTCGCTATTGCCCCCTGTTACTCGCGCACGACTCAAGATCCATAAACAGAACAATGCTGCCTGAATCCCCTGTTGCGTACTCATTGTCGCACGATCGAAGATCGCGTTCATAAACGGTATCGCACGAGTGATGCCTGATCGACGCAAGCGTTAGCCGGTTGCGCCGGGAGCCATGAAGTACCAGGCCAGCCCGAGCAACAGAAGCGCGCCACAGAGCGATGCTGCCAGCGGGATGCTGCCGAGTGGGACCACCTCAAGGTTGAGTGCAACGCCGCCGACATAGCCCAGGAAGAAGCCTCCGACCGCGCTGAGCAGATAGACGGGCCATTGCCAGAGGCGGCGGCCGAAGATGGCGTGGAATGCGGACCCGAGCGCGACGGCAATCGTCAGGCTGAGGATGATCGAAGGGGACATTGCACCTCCGGTCTGGCGGCCGTGTTACCCGGCGGCAGCGACGGACAGACCCGGAGCGTCGGTCGCGCGAATCGTCCCGCCGCCGAGCACCTCGTCGCCCTGATAGAAGACGATCGCCTGTCCGGGCGCGACCGCGCTCTCGATGCCGCGCGCATGAACAACGACCTTGCCCGCCTCGCCCGGCTCGACGGTCGCCGGGTAGGCGGTACCGCGGTAGCGGACGACGATTGTGCAGTCGAACAGCGTTTCCGGCGCTCGGTCGCTGGTGAACGACACTCCATCGGCGACGATCTGGCTCGTCGTCAGCGCGCTACGTGGCCCAACGACCAGCAGGTTGCGCGGTCGATCCAGGCGCAGGACGAAGAGCGGCTCGCGGGCCGCGATGCCGAGTCCCCGTCGCTGACCGACGGTGTAGTGCAGCAGGCCGCGGTGGGTGCCGAGGACGTTGCCATCGCTATCGACGATCTCGCCGGGAGTGGTCATGCGCTCGGCTTCTTCGCCGAGGCGTCGCGCGACGAAACCTGCATGCTCGCCCTTGGCGACGAAGCAGATGTCCTGGCTCTCCGGCTTGTCAGCCACCGGCAGGCCGAAGCCGCGTGCCAGCTCGCGGACCTCTGTCTTGCGCAGACGACCGAGCGGGAACCTGATGTACGACAGCTGCTCCTGGTCGAGCGTGTGCAGGACGTACGACTGATCCTTGCGGTCGTCGATGGCCCGTAGCAAGTGGAACTGCCCAGCCTCGTCGCGCTCGATCCGCGCGTAGTGGCCGGTGGCCAGCCCGGTCGCGCCGAGCATGCGCGCCTTCATAATCAGATGGCGGAACTTGACCTCGCGATTGCATTCGAGGCAGGGATTCGGCGTGCGACCGGCAGCGTACTCGCTGACGAAGCGGTCGATGACGCCGGCCTCGAACTCCTTGGCCATGTTCATCGCGTAGAACGGCACGTCGATGCGTGTGCATGTGGCGCGCGCGTCTTCCATCGCGTCGAGCGAGCAGCACGGGTTGATGAACCCCTGCTCGTCCGGCGGGTTGTAGAGACGCATGTTGACGCCGAGGACGCGATAACCGCGCTCGCGAAGGACGAGTGCGGCAACAGCTGAATCGACGCCGCCGCTCATCGCGACAACGATCGTTTGCCCGGCACCGTCAATCGGCCCGACATCGTAGCGCTCGATCAATGCGCGCGCGGCCTCCGGTTCAAGGCGCGGAAGCACACTCGGCAGCGTACGCCGGCCACACTGGGGTGCCTGGCTGATCGTCGCCGTTGGTGAGCTGGTTGGAATGAGTGGGATTGTGCGCTGCGTCATGGTGCCCTTCGACGTTGGTACCGAGTATTCTTTCTCCATTGTACTCCTGCAATCTGTTCGGTCAGGTGGCAGAATTCCTTATGTTATGATGTTCATGCACAGGGCCTGCCTCTGACGGCGGAGGCGCTGCAAACACTTGGATTTCCCAATGTCGACCGAATCCATCCAGGCACCACGAGGCAAAACCCGCAGCGACATCCTCAATGTCCTCAAGCGTTCTGACGGCCTGACCGCCGATCAGTTGGCTGACCAGCTCGGCATCACCTCGATGGCGGTGCGCAAGCATCTGGCAGCGCTTGAAGGCGAAGGGCTGCTGGAGACATCCGTCGAGCGTCGACCAATCGGGCGACCTGCGGCGGTCTACCGCCTTTCGGAACAGTCCGATGCACTCTTCCCCCAGCAGTACGACACGCTGGCCGTGGACATGCTGATCGATCTGGCGACGCTGGACGGTCCGGGCAAGCTGGATCTGCTGTTCAGCCGCCGGGCTGACCGTACCTTCGAGTACCTTGAGCAGCGCGTGAGTGCGGTCGACACGTTCGATGAACGCGTGCGCGCACTGGCTGAGGGGATGGACGCGCTCGGCTATCTGGCGGAGTGGGAGCAGGTCGGTCCTGGCGTCTATGTCGTGAATCAGTACAACTGCGCCATTCAGCGCATTGCCGCTTCATTTCCTCAGGTCTGCTACTACGAAATGGAGACCTACCAGAAGCTTCTCGACGCCGATGTTGAACGCACGTGCCATCTTGCTTCGGGTGATCACCTCTGCAGCTACCTCATCACTGAGCGCCACTCCGGCGCAGCAACGGAATAGCATCGACACGCGATACTTGTCGCTGGAACGCCAGCAATGTATTGTGTCAATAGACCTCATGAAATTCGGTATCATGCGCGGCTGGCGAGAAGTCCGCACCGGCGGACGCTATTTGGGAGCGAGCCGCACTATTCAATACCGCTGGCGGTGGAATCCCCTGCAAAACACGACGCCAATGCAATGCTGGAAGTGCAGAAGGGACGACCCTATGGTTCATGTGTTTGCTGGAGAGCTCAGTATGATCGACCCCGAAGTGATGGAGTCGATTAAGCGATTACCCGACAGTTTCTGGGCGTTTGCAGAATTCAACATAGGACGCAATATC
Organism: Thermomicrobiales bacterium; assembly: GCA_023954495.1. Classification (NCBI taxonomy): domain Bacteria; kingdom Pseudomonadati; phylum Thermomicrobiota; class Thermomicrobia; order Thermomicrobiales; species Thermomicrobiales bacterium. The sequence continues at coordinate 9,403 of JAMLIA010000075.1, forward strand.
GACTGGTTCATCATCCGCCCCGATGATCCCTCCACGCTCATCCTCACCGAGGTCAAGCGAATGAGCAAGCCGATTCGGGGAGCCGTCAATGGGCTGTGGGAAAAGCAGAGCCCGACTGGCGACTGGGAAGAAATGCCTGCTAACGGCACCGATACCAATCCGTACTGGCAAGCGGTCAACGCGGCGAATGCGCTGGCAGACTGGCTCTGGAATAACCAGCAGCTCTATCGCGAGAACAACGACATTCGCCCCTCCGGCGACTTTCGCGTCTGGCCGGACCTCCTTTTGCTCAGCCCTCCCGGAACGCAGCACCGCCTGCCGCTGGCTCCACCCAGCCGATACGGTCGCTGGTGGTTCAACGTTGACGACTGGATTCGTCACGTTGACGGCTGGACGCCGCGGACTGGCGTTGGTCTGTCGACCCGGGAGATTGAGAACCTTGCGGAATCGCTGCGCCTGACCGAGCTCTGGGCGGGCGGGGACACGGGCGATCAGATACTGCCCCAGTCCACACCGCCTGAACCGACGATGCCGTCATTCGATGTCTACGGACTTGCCGCATATCTGCGCGCAATCGAAGACCGGGTGACGCGTCTGGAGCGCGAAGTAGCGGAACTCTCCGCAGAGTTGAACGATGACGAGCCCCGGCTGGGGTAACCGTCGCTACGGTCTATCGATATGAACGAAGGGGTGGCATTGATTGCGCATCCCTCGTACACTTATATCGTAAGGCGATGTATATGAGAGGGCACATGCGCCGATCACTAATCGACATCGACGACCATCGCGCTTTGGCAGAATTTCGTTATCAAATTCGGAAGTTTCTGTCATTCAGTGAGCGTGCTGCGCGTGAAGCGGGGATCGAGCCGCAGCAACACCAGTTGCTACTCGCGCTCACCGGTTTGCCGGATGGAACTGCACCCACCATCGGCGAGCTGGCTGACCGGCTTCAGATTCAGCACCACAGCACGGTCGAGCTTGTCTCGCGGCTTGCCAAGCGTGAGATGGTACGGCGAACGCGGAACCCAGCCGACCGCCGTCAGGTGTTCGTCGAGCTGACCGATGAGGGCCATGCGATCATGGCCCAGCTGTCGGCAGTGCATCTGGAGGAGCTCAACCGGGTTGGTCCGGAGCTCGCCCGTGCACTGAGTTCAATTGTCGAGGAGTCGGCGCAGGTTGCCCCCTCTCGCAGTGCGTAGCGAAGGGGGAACGCTTGACAGCAACGACACCTGACGACGGCGTCAGTCAATCACCGGGCCGCCCAGATGCGGCCCATTCCCGTCCATGGGAGCCAGGACAACACAACGACCCAGCGATGGAGCTTGGCGACTTCACCACTACAGTCCGCGTGATTTTTATCGCTGCCGTGGCGATTGGTCTTGGCGTCGTCAGCGCCGGTGTCGCCTGGTTTCTCCTCAAGCTCATCGGTTTCTTCACCAATCTGTTCTTCTTCGGGCGGATTGACTTCTCGCTGGCCGATCCGGCTGACGCGAATCTCGGACTCCTGATTATTGCGATCCCGGTTATCGGCTCGCTGATCGTCGGCCTGCTGGCCCGCTTCGGCTCGGAGCGGATTCGCGGCCACGGTATCCCCGAGGCAATCGAGGCGATTCTGATCAACGGCTCGCGGGTCGAGCCGCGCGTCGCCTTCTTCAAGCCCGTCTCGTCTGCCATCTCGATCGGCTCCGGCGGCCCGTTCGGCGCGGAAGGCCCGATCATCATGACCGGCGGGGCTGTCGGCTCGCTGGTCGCGCAGCTGCTTCGCCTCACCGCCGCCGAGCGCAAGACGCTGCTGGTCGCTGGCGCGGCAGCTGGTATGTCGGCCACGTTCGCCGCGCCGGTCGCGTCGGTGCTGCTGGCTGTTGAGCTGCTGCTGTTCGAGTGGAAGCCACGCAGCCTGATCCCGGTGGCACTTGCCAGCGCCACGGCTGCCGTGATGCGGCGCTACATTATCGGCATCGGGCCGATCTTCCCGACACCGCCGCATCCCGAATTCATCGGCATTGGCGGCATTCTGGGCTGCGTGGCGATCGGTCTGCTGGCCGGATTCGTGTCGTTGGCCCTCACCGCCGGCGTCTACTTCTTCGAGGATGCGTTCCACCGCCTGCCGATTCACTGGATGTGGTGGCCGGCCATTGGTGGTCTGGTCGTTGGTATTGGCGGCTACATCTTCCCCGAGGCGCTCGGCGTTGGTTACGGCACAATCGACCGTCTCCTGCAAGGCAACACAACGTCGGCGCTGATTCTGGGCATTCTGCTGGTGAAATCGACGATCTGGGCGGTCGCGCTCGGTTCGGGCACATCCGGCGGCGTCCTGGCACCGTTGCTGATGATCGGTGGTGCCTCAGGAGGGCTGGCTGCGTACATTCTTCCGGACATTGGCCCCGGCTATTGGGCGCTGATCGCGATGGGCGCGATCATGGGCGGCACGATGCGGTCGCCATTTACCGGCGTCGTCTTCGCCCTGGAGCTGACCCACGATATCAACCCGCTGCTGCCGCTCCTCATCGCTGTGACGGTCGCGCACGGGGTGACGGTGCTGGCATTGAAACGCTCGATCCTGACCGAGAAGATCAGTCGGCGTGGCTATCACGTCAGCCGCGAATACTCGATCGATCCGCTGGAGATCCTGTTTGTTCGTGAAGTCATGCGCACGAATGCAGGGTACTGCCCGACACGATCGCGCAGGCCGGGTTGCGGAAGCCGCTGCGACGACGCGTGACCGCCAGACTCGGGCAGCGGCTGTACCCGATCGTCGATGGGAACAACCGCCTGGTTGGTGTGGTGCCGTCGAACAGCGTGCAAGCGGCAGACGGCTCCTGCCCGGATCTGGCAGAGATCCTGGTGACGAATCCGATGGTTGCTTATCCCGATGAGCCGTTGCGGCTGGTCGTGTATCGCATGGCCGAGACGCGGCTGACGCGTTTCCCGGTCGTCGATCGTCAGACAGGTCGCGTCGTCGGGATGATCTCACTCAACGACCTGCTCATGGCTCGCGTTCGCAACCTGGAGGCCGAACGCCGTCGCGAACGGGTGTTGCCGGTGCGCTTCACAAACCCGCTGCACTCGGCACGTGACTCGTCGCGAGACGGTGTGCGCACCAGCTGACCTGTCGACAGCGGCGCAATCCGCGCTAGACTGCCGCAATCGGCTGGTTGCAGGCAGTTGGCGGGAGCGTGCCATGACCGTAGAGCATCATTCGGAACACGAGGACGTTGATGATCGTCTGGCTGAGGCGATCGCAACGTCCGTCGAAGCGTCGCTGTCGTACGAGCTGGACGATGCCGCGCGGCAGGTGCTGCGCGACACGGCCAGACGCCATCAGCAGATGGCCGCCAAGCTGCGCGAGACGCCGCTGACGAACGCCGATGAGCCGGACTTCGTGTTCGTCCCATTCCGGGCGGAGGGCTGAGATGACAACTTCCGTTTACAACCGGACCATCGGCGAGCTTGGCGCAATGCTGCGCTCCGGCGAGACGACGCCGACTGAGCTGACGCGCATGTACCTGGAGCGCCTGGATACCGTCGCGCGGAACTACAACGCGGTCGTGACGATCACCGAGGAGCGCGCGCTGCGTGAGGCGGCGACTGCCGAGGCCGAGCTGGCTGCCGGACAGGATCGCGGCCCGCTGCACGGCATTCCCTGGGGTGCGAAGGATCTGCTGGCGGTCGAGGGTTACCCGACGACCTGGGGTGCAGAGCCGCTCCGTGACCAGTCTTTCAATGCGGATGCGACCGTCGTGCGTCGTCTGCGCGATGCCGGCGCTGTGCTGGTGGCCAAGCTCTCGATGGTCGAGCTGGCCGGCGGGATGGGCTACCGGCAGCCGAACGCCTCGCTGACCGGACCCGGCATCACGCCGTGGGCGGCGGATACGTCGCCGAGCTGGTCGGGCGGCTCGTCGAGCGGCTCCGGCTCCGCAGTCTCTGCCGGCGCGGTCGGCTTCGCCATCGGCAGCGAGACATGGGGATCAATCGTCACCCCCGCCGCATTCTGCGGCATTTCCGGCTTGCGCCCGACCTATGGCCGAGTGTCGCGGCATGGCGCAATGGCGTTGTCGTGGACGCTGGACAAGCTCGGCCCGATGTGCCGCAGCGCCGAGGATTGCGCGCTGGTTCTCGCCGCCATAGCCGGGCACGACCCGGACGACCCGACATCCAGTCGCCGCGACTTCGCCTGGCCGTCCACTCATCGCAGCCGGGGCTTTCGCTTCGGCGTGCTGGCCGATGCCACGCTCGGTGTGCAGCCAGAGGTGCAGGCAAACTTCGAGGCTTCGCTAACCGTGCTGGAGGAGATCGGCACCGTCAACATCGTCAACCTGCCCGATCTGCCCTACAACGAGACGGCCACGGCCATTCTGCAGGGTGAGCTGGCGGCCTCGTTTGAGGAGTTCATGACGAGTGGCGATGTTCGCGGGCTGACTGCGCCGGAGGATCGGGTCAATGGCCTGGCAGCGCTGGCACTCCCGGCGCACGTCTACATCCGCGCGATGCGGATTCGGCGGCTGATCTGCAAAGCAATGGACGAAGTGATGGAGAGCGTCGATGCGCTCGTCATCCCGACGCTCCCGACCGTGGCCAGCCCGATTGACCAGCCGTTCGATCGCTACTTCGACCGCAGCAACCGCTCCCCGCTGGGCGCAGCCGCGAATGTCGGCGGGCTGCCCGGCATCGCCGTGCCGAACGGCTTCGGCGAACGTGGATTGCCAACATCGCTGTCGTTCGTTGGACGAGCCTGGGACGAAGCGACACTCATCGCGATTGCTCGCGCCTACCAGCAGCGCACCCACTGGCACACCCGATTCCCACTGCAATAACGTAACGCACGCCTGCCTGTCTGGCTTCACGTGGGCAGGCGTGTATCTTTCATCAATACACCTTGACTGGCTGTCACCAACATGAAACAGTACGTACACGCTGTCATGCGTGGCACGCGCCTTGGTGTTCAGAAGCTGCGCCGTGCTCGCAGAATGCTCCAGCACGGCATGCTGATAGATTGACAGTGAGCGTCGTGCCCGCTCGTTGGTGCGGCGTCGGAAGGTAGAGCGGTCTGTGTCTCGAAAGGATCCACGCGGGTCATCGCCATTCTCGTCGCGTCCATCGCGTGGCGTGCCGGCTGATAAGAACCGGCGCGTCGGATCGAGTCGCCCGTATCACCAGGGGCGCGACTCATCCGGGAACTGGTCAGGATCTTCCGCACACTTCTCTCCCTACGGTCGACGCGACAAGCTCTGGCCAAAGATCCTGCTGATTGCCGCAGTCGTCGGTGTGCTGATCTTCGGGTCGTTCATCGTCGCTCAGCGCCTGACCGGCCTGGATGACGAGACGCCCACCGTCGAGCAGGGCGTCGCCGCCGCGTCGCCGGACGCCACCAATGCGGGCGACGGGGTCGCCGCGTCGCCAGAAGCGTCACCGGAGGCCGAGGCGTCGCCGACACCACTGCCGGCTGAAGCGTCGGCAAAGGAAGTCGCCCAGGCCTATCTCGACGCCTGGAACGGCGCAGACTACAACCGCATGTATGACCTGCTCTCGGGTGCCGCGAAGGAGCGCATCAGCCGCGATGATTTCGTCGGCCGCTACGAGGCGATTGCGCTGGAAGCGGGCATCATCAGCGTCAAGTCCGAGGTGATCGGCGGCGTTGATGGCGACGAGATGTTCCCGATCAACGCCACCATCGATTCATCCCGCGTTGGCGAGATTAAGGACGATAATCTCATGCCGCTCGTGCGAGACGGCAGCCGCTACGGCGTCGACTGGACGCCGAACCTCATCTTCTCCCAGCTCGGCGATGGCTTCGTCCGTTGGGAGAGTGACGTGCCGCAGCGTGGGCGCATCCTCGATCGCAAGGGACGTCCGCTGGCGATCATGGGAGCGGTGACCCGAGTTGGTGTCATTCCTGGTCAGGTCGTCGACCAGAATGACATGCTGAATCGCCTCTCGCAGGCGATCGACATGCCGGTCGCCGATATCGAGCCGCGGATCGAGGATGGGCAGGCCGACTGGTTCATGCCGGTCAAGGACCTGCCGGACGCGGTCGATCAGTCGGTCATCGACACGCTGCGGGGCATTCCCGGCGTCGCCGTGCAGAAGGCCCCGGCCCGCGTCTATCCGGCCGGCATGGTGGCCGCACACGTCGTTGGCTACATGAGTGAGATCACCGCAGACGAGTTGCCGGAGCTCTCCAAGCAGGGCTATCAGGCCGGCGATCAGATCGGCCGCAGTGGCATCGAATCGTGGGGCGAGCAGTGGCTAGCCGGAAAGCGCGGCGGAACGCTGAAGCTGATCCGCCAGGATGGCTCGACGATCCGCGTGCTGGGCGAAGTGGATTCCGAACCTGCCAACGACATCGTCCTGACGCTCGATCTTGATATCCAGCAGGCGACCTATGACGCGATTGGCGACGACGCCGGAGCGGCGGTCGTGCTCGACCCGAACAACGGCGAGGTGCTGGCGATGGCGTCGAAGCCATCCTACGATCCAAACTGGTTTGTCCTCGGGATCACCGACGATCAATGGGCCTATATGCAGG
>JAMLIA010000076.1 GCA_023954495.1 Thermomicrobiales bacterium
GAACACCGCCCGCCCGTGCTCGTGCATCGCCTCCAGCCAGGCCAGGGTCGAGAGCGCATCGAGCTGCGATGCCTGCGGATGGATGCCTTCTGTGGCTCGTTTGTCCGTCATGCCTGCCCAATCCAGTCTGGCCAGACACGCGGCGGACGACCCGGAGCGAGCGCGCCGAGCACGAGCGGCTCGCGCGTGCCGGTGACGTTCGGCAGCGCAGACGGCACACCACGCACAGCTGCATCGGCCAGCAGCGCGAAGCCGATCGCCTCCTTGGCATCGCTCGGCCAGCCGGCATCCTCGTGCCGCAGCAGCGTCACATCCGGCAGCTCGGCAGCGAGCATCCGCCAGAGCGTGGGATTGTCGGCACCCCCGCCGCCCAGAATCAGCTCGGCCGGGATGTGCTGCTCCGGCACGGTCTGCAGCGACTGCGCGATCGAGCGCGCTGTCAGCATCGTCGCGGTCGCGACCAGGTCGGCGTCCGAGAGGTTCAGGCGCTTGCCCCGTTGCAGCAGTGCGGCGATGAACGGCGCACCGAACTCTTCGCGGCCGGTGCTCTTCGGCGGCGTGCGGGTGAAATAGTCGTGCTGCAGTAGCTCGGCCAGCAGCCCGTCGTGGACGGTTCCGGCGGCGGCGAGCTGCCCGTCGCGGTCGAAGTCCGCGCCGACGAGCTCGCGCGTCAGGCCGTCCATCACGATATTTGCCGGGCCGCTGTCGAAGGCGACGACCTGTGTCGGGTCGGTCGCGCCGCTCGGCAGCAGCGTCAGGTTGGCGATGCCGCCCAGATTGAGCGCGCCGACGGCGTGGCCCGTAGCCCGCTCGTGAAACAGCAGGAAGTCGACAAACGGAATCAGCGGCGCACCCTGGCCGCCGAGTGCCACGTCGGCAGCCCGGAAGTCGTAGGCGACTGGCACGCCGCTCAGCGCCGCCAGAGCCGGACCCGAACCGGCCTGCAACGTCGAGGGTACTGGCTCGTTCGGCAGGTGCGCGATCGTCTGACCGTGGCAGCCGATCAGGTCGAGCTGCGCCGACGGCATCCCCGCCTCCGCCAGCGTCGCCGCCAGCGCGTCCGCATAGGTGCGTGCCAGGTGGAAGTTGAGCCGCGACACAGCGCGCGCGTCGCCCCCGTCCGGCTCGGCTAGCCTCAGGATCGCCGCGCGAGTCGCTGCATCAAATGGATGCACGGCGGCATGCACGAGCGTCGGGCGGCTCGCACCATCCAGCGCCACCAGCGCCACATCAACCCCATCCGCCGACGTCCCACTCATAATCCCGGCAACCACCCGCGCCCGTGGCATCACCCCACCCCCGTCTCTTTGCGCCAGTCTACTCCCCCTCTCCCAACGTTGGGCGGGAGCCCTCTGGGCAGCGGCAGGGGGTGCAGTCCACGGACTGTCAGATCTTTCGTACGGACAGGACCAGGCCTGTCCTCGCCGTGAGGCGACGCTCCCGGTTTGATTATGCATTCAACATCCTGTGTCTGATTTGTCCTCGAATCGCAAGGGCGTGGATATGAGGAGTCTTCTCACGATTCTGCTTGCGCAGGTTCGGAGCACAATGGCTCGACGCGGGAGCGTCGCCTCACGGCGAGGACAGGCCTGGTCCTGTCCGTACGAAAGATCTGCGCGCTGCACATTCGGCGCGGAGGGTGTCTCACGGCGATGACAGCGCGAGCGTTGTCTCTACGAACGGGTTGAGGGGGTTATTGTGTTTGTCGCGCCGCTGAGGCCGCGGACGGCGAGGGCGATGATGACAAGGCCGCTGGTGGGGAGGAGCAGCATGGCGGTGCGCAGCGAGCTGAGCTCGGCGATCCAGCCGATGGCTGGTGGCGTGATCATGAAGGCGATGTAGGTGACGGTCATGATGACGGCGGTCAGCTCGCGGCTGTGATCGGGCAGGCGGCTGGCGGATTCGCTCATCACGGTCGGGAAGATGCCGGCGACGCCGAGCCCGGCCAGCGCCAGCGCCAGCATGGCCAGCGGCACGCTGCTCGATGCGACCAGCAGCAGGCCGCCGACGGCGATGCCCGCGCCCGACACCAGCAGCGAACTGCGTGCGCCGAGCCGCACGACGAGCAGCGAGTTGAGCATGCGTCCGGCGAACATCGTGGCGTTGAACAGCGCGAAGCTCGCCCCACCTGCGGCGGCGGATGCGCCCAGATCGTCGCGCAGATAGATGACGGCCCAGACGAAGGCGACGCTCTCGACAACGACGCTCCAGACGACGATGCCGATCAGCGCGCCGATGCCGGGCGCGGCCAGCACCGGCCGCCAACTGCCGCTGGAGCCGGATGGCGCAGGGCCAGACGGCGGGTAGGCGATGATGGCCGTCGCCGCCAGCGTAACGGCCACCAGCGCGGCGGCGAAGATGAGCAGCGTCGGGTAGTCGGCACCGGCAGCCAGGCCCAGCCCGGCGGCGATCGCGCCAACGACCGCGCCGACGCTGAAACCGGCATGCATGACATTCATGCGGGCGCGCTTGGCCGCGCGCTCCCAATCGACCGAGCCCTGAATCATCGCGCCGTCCAGCATGCCGGTGCTGGCACCGAACACGGCCAGCGCGACGACGAGCATGGCGAGCGACCCGGCCCAGGCCAGCCAGAGCAGCGCGATCACCATCAGCATTAGTCCGACACCAGCGATCGAGCGCGGCCCGATCCGCGCCGCCACGCGCGCGTAGACGGTGACGACGGCGACCGAGACGAACGACGCCACCAGCTGGGCACTGCCGAACGCGCCGGAACCGATGCGCAGCGCATCGACCAGCTCGGCCCAGACGACGCCCCGCACGCCGGCCACGACGCCGAACATGGCGAAGTGCCCGAGGATCAGCCCGAACGCCGGTCCCGGCCGCCACGCCCTGGCCGCCCTGTCACTGTTCACGCATGCACACTTCCCCGCTGTTCCCAATACCCGCAGAAGCGTATCAGCGCGCGGGGTGGGGGATGGAGCGGTGGGTGCCGTGCGGCGTTGGACTGGTGTCAACGGGTGGGAGATTTCTCACTGCGGTTCGAAATGACAGGGTACGGGGGTGGCTGTCGGACCGGGACACTCGACATGCTGGCATTGACAACCTACGCGCTACGTTGTCCACCATGAAACGTTCGATCGGCAACCTTTCCCTTGTCCTGTCATTTCGAACCGCAGCGAGAAATCTCCCACCCGTTGGCACCTGTCACACGCAGCAAAGCACCCACCACCCCACCAATCTGTGAAATCGCTGTGACCGAGGGGAATAGGGGCTCCTGCTGCACTGTTGGGAATGATGCGAGACAGAACCCGGCCGTCAGCCTGATGGCTTCCCCTGGTCGTCTGGGCATATGGGCACTATATCTGCCGGTTTGGTGAACGCCTCGCCCCTCAACCTACTCCTTAATCCCTTCCCCCTGATCCGGGCGGCCCCCAATAGCCGCCCGGATTCCTCTTCGTGCTACCCGGCAGCGATCTGCTCGATGGCGGCATCGACGAAGGCGGCGTGGCGCTCGCGGAAGGTGCGTTCGGTGTCGGCGTCGAGGCCGAAGTCGGCGAGCTTGCCGCAGGGGCGCAGGGCGGCGACGAGATCCCAGTAGGGCAAGTTGCCTGGATCGCAGGATGTTGCCCGGGTCAGGTAGTGCGCGGTGAAGTTGTCCCTCGCCGCTTCGCCGAACCACCAGAAGATTTCGAGCCGGGCGGTTGCCAGATCGGCCAGCGGGTCGCCAAGCGCGGCGTCTTCCCAGTCGATGATCGCCGCAATGCGCCCAGACTTCCAGAGGATGTTGCCCGGCCAGTAGTCGCCGTGGAGCAGCGTCGGGCTGTTCGCTGCTGCCGGTGTGTGCGCATCGAGCGCGGCGCGAATCCGGCCCTCCTGGAGCGCGTCGTCGAGGCGGTGTGATGCTGGGCGGTAGCCGCGTTCGGCGCGCGGCAGGAAGGCGAGCGGGGCGATGTCCGGGATGGCGTGGATGGCAGCCAGCGCGTCGGCCATCTGGCGCAACGTCGCGGACAGGTCGTCCGGCTCGAAGTCGTCCTCGCCGTCGACGAAGCCGACGATCAGGTAGGGACTGCCGAGGATTGCGCCGGTTTCGTCAACGGCGATCGGTGGCGGCACCGGCAGGTTGTGGGCGGCGGCGATTTGCAGCAGCCGAAACTCATCGCGGGCAATGTGCGAATTGCCGCGCAGGTCCCGCTCGCCGTGCTGCCGGACGACCCAGCGCTCGGTGCGCCCGTCGGCGCGTTCGACCGTCAGCGCCGTCACCGTCGCCGAGATGCCGCCGGTCAGTGGCTCGGCGTGCAGCAGGCGTGTAGTCGGGTCGACGGCGCGGGCGACGGCTTCGAACGGGCTGGCATCCGCCATCAGTAATAGACCGTCAGCGTCCTGTGATACGGCTCGACCGTATCCGGCAGCGCCTGCCCCGCTTGCCAGAGCCCCCAGTCGATCGCGTAGGGCGGGCGGTCGCGGCCACGGCGGGCGATCTCCTGCCGCAGCAGCTCGACGGCCCAGACGGTCGCGGCGCGGATGGCCAGCTCCTCCTCGCTTTCCGGCGGGATCAGCTCCTGCCGCTCGATCCGCTCGGCCAGCTCCGGCGCGTAGGTCAGCACGCCGAGGTGGCGCAGCACCTGCGGCACCTTGTAATCGGCGAAGGCGGTCAGCGTATGCAGATCGGTGAATGCGCCCGGCCCCCTGCCGCCGAATGCGCCATACAGATCGGCGACGAGGATCTGCGCGCGCTTGTAGAAGCGCACCTCGCGGCGATTGTGGCGGGCAGTATCGCGGAACGACGGGAGCGCGCGCAGCACCTCGGCGATCAGTCGGGAGGACGAGCCGTTCGCCGCCCGGATCGCGTGCAGGAACGTGCCCTCCCACTGCTCGACTAGCGCGATGCCGACCTCGCGGAGGTGCGTCATCCGCGCGTGCAGCAGCGGGATCGTGTCGCAGCCGGAGTCGCCGGCCAGGATTTCGGAGACATCGGCCTCGGTGATCGTGCCGAGCAGGTCGCCGTCCCAGAGCGGGAAGCCGGATTCCACCGACCGGCGCAGCGCGACTGCCAGCGCGGCGTAGCCGTTGTAGGTCGTATCGTTGTGGGTCACCTGCCAGCGCGGTTTGCCACTGTTGGGGAACGACCAGAAGCAGAAGTTCAGCGCATCAACAACCAGGACGAGGTTGGCTAACCGGGCCGGGTCGGTCGAGGTCGGGTGCAGCAGACGATCCCAGTCGGCCTTCGGCATCGGCATCTCGCCAAGAAGCGTCGCGACGCGCTCGATCTGCAGCGGGTCGATCTGGACGAGTGGCGACGACTGGACAATCGGGCGTGTACTCTCCAGCACACGAAGCGGATCACGCGAGAGATCGAGGTCCAGTGGGATGGTCATCCGTGTCCTCCTCTCTGGTGAGACTGAGCATACGGGCTTGAGACGTGCGAGGGAAGAGCTTGCGGTGTTCCATGCTATTCTCGTCGCGCGGATGACGCGCCGATGAAGGAGGAGCCGGGATGAGAGCAGTCGTCGTCGCACCGCAGCCACGCGCAGCCGAGGCTGGGGCAGCCGTGCTCCGCGCAGGTGGCAACGCCTTCGATGCTGCGGTCGCTGCCGGATTCATGCAAATGGCGACCGACCCGCTGATGTGCGGCATCGGCGGCATGGGTGTCGCCCACGTCTACCTCGCCGCGACTGGCGAAACCGTGGTGCTCGATTTTCTGCACCGCGCCGGATCAGGCTACATCCCCAACCGCTGGGAGGGCCGCGTGCGCGAGACGCCCACCGGCAAGCGCTACGTCGAGGGCTTCCCGGAGCAGATGGGCTATCAGACGATCATGCAGCCGGGCACCGTCGCCGGCTTCGGCGCGCTCCACGAGCGCTGGGGCAGCAGGCCGTGGGCGGAGCTGCTGCAGCCAGCCATCGAGACGCTGCGTCAGGGCTACCCGGTCGATGAATACATCGCCGACTTCCTCGACGAGCGCCACCAGTACGGCTCCAGCCCGGCCAGCCCGCCGCTGGATGACTTCCTGCGCGCCACCGAGGGCATGGCGCAGCTCTGGCTGAGCGACGACGGTCGACCGCTGCGGGTGGGCGACCACTGGGTGAACCCTGATTACGCCCGTACGCTGGAACGCCTCGCTGCCGACGGTGCCGATTCGTTCTATCGCGGCGAGCTGGCGCACGAGATCGCCGCCGACCTGGCCGCCAACGACGCGCTGGTCACCGCCGAGGATCTGGCCAACTACCGCGTCCGCGAGCGCACTTCGCTTGTCGGCAGCTACCGCGACCTGGCCATCGCCTGTGCGCCGACCCCCTGCGGCGGCACGACCGTGCTGCAGATCCTGGCGCTGCTGGAACGCTTCGACCTCGCGGCGTTGCAGCATGGCGGTGCCGATCATCTGCATGCACTCATCTCGGCAATGCAGCTGGCGTTTGCCGATCGCAGCGAGCGTCTCGGCGACCCGGACTTCGTGCCCGACCCGACCGCCGAGCTGCTGAGCGAGCCGCACATCACCGCCCTGCACGACCGCATCGTGCGCGGCGATCTGGTGTCTGCTCCGGCGGACGATGTCCCCGGCACGACGCACATGACAGTCGCTGATGCTGATGGCAACATCGTCGCCGTCACCCACACGCTCGGCCACGGCTCGGGTGTCATCGCGCCGGACATGGGCTTCCAGTACAACGGCGGTGGTGGGTTCGACCTGCGCCCGGATCAGCCTAACTCGGCCGCGCCCGGTAAGGTGCGCCTCTCCGGCATGTGCCCGACGATCGTGCTGCGCGACGGCACGCCGCTCATGGCGCTCGGCAGCCCCGGTAGCAACGCCATCATCAACGCGATCGTGCAGGTCATTAGCAACAGCGTCGATTTCGGCATGTCGCCGCTGGAGGCCGTCTCCGTCCCGCGTGTCCACGCCGAGGGACCGTCGGCGATGCTCGAAACACGCACGCCGCTGGCGACCGCCCAGGCGCTGACCGAGCGCGGCCACGAGATCACCTACCGCCCGTTCGCCTACGACACCTTGCAGGGACGCATCCAGCTCGTCGCCCGCACCGCAGACGACCAGTGGCACGGCGCGTCCGACCCGCGACGCCAGGGTGGCGTCGCTGCCTATGCCTGAGCAGAAAGGCTCATCAATGGCTGACGTACAGCTCGATACGACCACAGAGCGCGGCCGCCACGTCGCCGCGCGCTTGCGCGAGGACATCGTCGGCTGGCTGACGACCGTCCGCCCCAGCGGCCAGCCGGATAGCGTGCCGGTCTGGTTCCTCTGGGATGGCGCGACGATCGTGATCTACAGCCGCCCGAACCAGGTCAAGCTGCGCAACATCGCCAGCAACCCGCACGTGTCGTTCACCATCGATGACACCAGAGGCGGCGGCGATGTCATCCGCATCGAAGGCACCGCAGCCGTCGATCCCGCCCACCCGCAGTCCAACGCCAACGACGCCTACCAGGCGAAATACGCCCAACACATCGTCGACATCGGCTACACCGCCCCCGAATTCGCCGTCGCCTACAGCGAAGCGTTCGTGATCACGCCGACGCGGTATCGGACGTAGAGGACGCCCGCCAAAGGACACCCCCTCTCCCAACGTGGGGAGAGGGGGCGAGGGGGGTGAGGTGGAGTGAACCCCAAATAGCGAACCACGATCAAAGAGAGGTTACGGTCGTTGCGTTGGTCACCTGAACTCAGCAGGCGACCGATAGCCGAGGCTGGAGTGCAACCGCTTGTGGTTGTACACGTCCTCGATGAAGTGGTCCAGGATTGGCCGCAGCCTCCTCGATCGACTGGTACGTTGCGTTCACCTCCTCGTCTTGAGTTGCCCAGCTGGCTCTCAGCCCTGGCATTCTCGTACGGGTTGCCACGACCTGTCATGCTGATCGCGAGACTCCGCCTCCTCCAACCGCGCCACACATAGGCTGTGCTGGCATACTGCACGCCCTGATCCGAATGATGGATCAGTCCTGGCGCGGGCTGCCGCGTCTGGAGTGCCTGCTCCAGGGCATCCAGTGCCAACGCGGTGTCGATCGTGCGTGAGAGCGCCCAGCCAATACAGCGCCGTGAATAGCTATCGATGATGGCGGCCAGACAAAGCCTGCTGGCAATCGGATGTAGGTGATGTCTGATTGCCAGACCTGATTGGGTCGCACAATGTCAAGATCCCGGATCCGGTTCGCATCGCCGCAGTGCATGGGTCGCATCCGTCGTCACGACGAAGTGCCGTTTGAGCTGACACAACAAGGATTCTGCGCGCACCACCCGTAAGATCGCGCTGTGATTGATCGTCCAACCATCACGCTGGAGCTGCTTGCGGACAACGGCGATAGCCATAGCCGGGGAAGGCCAGGATGATGGTCTCGATCGCCGCCCGAGCGCCACAGTCTGGCTGTCTGGCTCGGTCGGCTGCGTGTAATACCAGGTGCGTCCGACACCGAAGAGCGCGCACAGCTGACGATCGAGAGTTGTGGGTGGTTGTCTGCGCAGCGCTGATCATGGCGTGTCGTTCCGCGAGCGAGCGCTGGCGAGCCCCTTTAGCACCCGGTTCCTCCAGCGCCAGTTGCTCCACAGGAACTGCTCCAGCTCGGCGATGCGCCGCTCCAGCGTGGCTGAACCCGTCTGCTCCTGCGGGGAGAAGGCGGCCTCACCGCGTGCGGCATACTCCCGTCGCCAGCGCCAGACCAGGCCGTCACTCAGGTTGTGTTCCCGGCAGACCTGGTGCTGGACGCTTCTCGCCATCCCCGGATCTGGCGCACCACCTGCAGCTTGAACTCCCGGCTATGAACCTGTCCATTCGCCATCGTCTCATCCTTCCTGCGCTGGCCGTCAGTCTACGACCAGCAGCTGAAGTTCTCTTTGGGGGGGGGGGGGGGGGGGGGGGGGGGGGGGGGGCGCGGGGCGGGGGGCGCGCCCCCCCCCCCCCGGGGGGGGGGGGGGGGGGGGGGGGGCGCCCCCCCGCCTACGCCAGCGCCGTCACCGTAATCTCGACCTGCGCGCCGGCTGGTAGCGAGACGACGCCGACCGTGGTGCGGCCGGGTGCTTCGTTGGGGAAGTACTCGGCGTAGATGGCGTTCATCTCGGCGAAGGTGTTGATGTCGGTCAGGTAGACGGTTGTTGCGACCGCCTTCGCCAACGACGAGCCGGCCTCCTCCAGGATGTTGCGGATGTTCTCCAGTGTCTGCCGCGTCTCGGCGGCGACGCCGCCGCTGACCATCTGATTCGTGACCGGGTCGATCCCCTTCTCCCCGGCGACGAAGACCAGTCCTGCCGCCCGGATCGCCTGCGAATACGGCCCGATCGGCGCGGCTGCCTTCGGGGTCTCGATCACGTCGCGCTGCGTTGTCGCATCAACCATCAGTCGTCTCCTCTGTCGCTTATCTGGGTACGCCGGACGAGTCTACACCGAAAATGTCGCACTTTTTCCGCTAGATCCTGTTCGTATAAGTAGAGGGGTATCGACTCCTCGGTCGAATCGGACCTGCGAAGGGGGTGTCATGCCGCGTGTGCCCGATCTTCCCCCGTCACTCGATACCGCGATTACTCAACTCGGCCAGGACGCCTCGCTGTCGTCGGAGCTCGGCGCATTGCGCGTGCTGCTGCGGCGTCTGCTCGTGGCGATGGACGACGAGGAGGGCGACGAGCGCCGCCTCGTGCAAAGCGCGACCGCCGTCGTCAACGCGATCGTCCGCATCATCCAGGCGCAGTCGCGCGGCGGTGCGGAACATGGAGTCGTTGATGCCGAAGTCCTCCGCGCTCTGGCCGAGGTGGGACTGGACGAAGAAGGAGGTGACCCATGCATGACCTGACCGGCATGCAGCGCCCGGCTCGCGAGCACACCGGGCCACGTGATACACCGAGCAACGCTGCGCTCGACCTGCAGCCAGCCTCAGTCTTCGAGGTCGTCACGCGCCAGATGGTCGACGATCTCATCCGCGAGGTGAGCGCTACCCGCCAACGCGTCGATGCGCTGTTCTACCTTGTCATCGCCGCCGTCCTCGGTGACATCCTCAGCCGTCTCGCCTGACCGCCAACGAATGGAGCGCCCGATGAGCGACGCGTTGCTCTCCCAGATTCGCCCGGCGCTCGCTGACATCGAGCGGTTCAGCCGCGTGCAAGCCCCGCGCTTCCAGCTTCGCCGCTATCAGCTCCCGGCCGCCCGTGCCATCGCGCAGGCCGTCGCCGAGCGCCGCGGCATCGAGCTGGCTGCTGTCTTCGCGCGGCAATCCGGCAAGGACGAGATGCTCGCGCAGCTCTGCGCCTGGATGCTCTGGCGCTACCAGCGCGTCGGTGGCAACGTCGTCGTCGCCGTCCCGGCCCTCAAGCCGCAGGGCCACATCGCCCGCGACCGCCTGCTGGCGCGGCTCGAAGGTCCGCTCACGCAGGGCCGCTATCAGGTGCGCGATGGCACCATCGTCCAGCTCGGGCGCGCATCGG
Organism: Thermomicrobiales bacterium; assembly: GCA_023954495.1. Classification (NCBI taxonomy): domain Bacteria; kingdom Pseudomonadati; phylum Thermomicrobiota; class Thermomicrobia; order Thermomicrobiales; species Thermomicrobiales bacterium. The sequence continues at coordinate 10,379 of JAMLIA010000076.1, forward strand.
TCCGCTACCTGTCGGCGTCGCCGCTGGCCCACGCACGCGGCAACACCGCCGACCTCCTGCTTGTCGCCAACGAGGCGCAGGGGATCAGCCCGGACATCTGGGACGCCGTCTTCGCGCCGATGGGCGCAGCCTCCAACGCGCCGACGCTGTTCATGGGCACCATCTGGACCAGCACGACGCTACTCTCCCGCCAGCTCCGTCTGCTGGCCGAGCAGGAGCGCGCCGATGGCCAGACCCGCCGCTTCCTCGTGCCCTGGCGCGAGGTCGCCGCAGAGTTGCCCTGCCATGGCGACTTCGTCCGCCGCCAGATAGACCAGCACGGCGAACACCACCTGTTCATCCGCACCGAGTACGAGCTGCAGGAGCTCGACGACGACAGCTCGCTCTTTCCGGCCCTGCGCCGCGAGACGCTGCGTGGCGATTTCCCGCCATGCCTACGTCCGCCAGGGGCCGATCGCGCCGGAATCGACTACGCGCTGACGATCGACGTTGCCGGGCAGGAGGAATCCGGCATCGAAGGCGCAGCTCTCCGGCAGCTCGCCCCGCGCCGCGACTCCACCGTCGCGACCGTCGTGCGCGTCATCCACCCGCCGAGCCACGCAGCCGGACTGCCGACCTACGAGGTCGTCGCGCGCTACGAGTGGACCGGCACGCGCCACAACCGCCTGCATGACGAGATCGTCGCCCTGGCGACGCGCGTCTGGCGGGCACGGCGGATTGTCATCGACGCAACCGGCGTCGGCGCTGGTCTCGCCTCGTTCCTCGCTGCCAGCCTTGGAGAGCGCGTCGTCACGCCGTTTGTCTTCTCGACCGCCTCAAAGAGCAAGCTCGGCTGGGATCTGCTCAGCCTGATCGATGCCGGTCGCATCCAGGTCTGCACGCCCATCGGCGAATCCGACCCCGAGCAGCACCGACTGGATCGCCAGTTCTGGGCGCAATTGTCCGCCTGCCGGTTCACCGTCCTCCCCGGCCCCGGCCGCCTGATGCGTTGGTCGGTCGAGGACGAGCGCCTGCACGACGACCTGCTGATGTCGTTCGCCCTGATCGCTGTCCTCGACCGCGACGACTGGCGCTCGCGGCTGGCACGCGGCAGCAGCACCAGTGAATCGTTCCAGCGCCCGTGGTAGGTTTGCTCTCTTGTGTATTGAAGGGAGCAGTCATGAACCGCCCTGCCTGGATGATCGACGAGCTGATCCACGCTGGCGATGAGCACCTCGACCCGGAGTACGTTGAGGGCTACGACGCTAAGTCGCAGACCGACCACACCGATGACCTGAATGTCCTCCATGATCTCGGCCTCAGCTCGGAGAGCACGGTCGTCGACCTGGGTGCGGGCACCGGCACGTTTGCGCTGGCCGTCGCGCCACATTGCGCCCGCGTCGTTGCGGTCGATGTCTCACCAGCAATGCTGGAGATCTTGCGCGCCAACGTCGAGCGGCAGGGCCTGACCAATGTCGAGATCGTCCACGCCGGACTGCTCAGCTACGAACACGAAGGCGGGCGGGCCGATTTCGTCTACACCCGCAACACGCTGCACCACCTGCCAGACTTCTGGAAGGGCGTTGCGCTGCAACGTATCGCGCGCATGCTGCGGCAGGGCGGCATCCTGCGGCTGCATGACCTCGTCTACTCCTTCGATCCGTCCGAAGCTGAGGATCGCTTCGAGAGCTGGCTGGCCAACGCCCCGACCGACCCGGCCAAGGGCTTCACCCGCGAGGATCTGGAACTGCACATCCGCACCGAAAGCAGCACCTACAGCTGGCTCCTCGAACCCCTGCTGGAACGCACCGGCTTCATCATCCGCCAGGCCGACTACCGCCCCTCCGGCACGTTCGCCGCGTATGTGTGTGTGAAGCGGTGACTCGAGGCTGGCGAGGACACAATTGCCAGATCGCCAGAATCGTTCGACCGGTAGCCAATCTTGTCTTCTGTCATTTCGAGGCCGCAGCCGAGAAATCTCCCTTCCGTTGGACTCAGTCGAACGGGTGGGAAGTCTTTCCGCTGCGGCTCAAGATGACAGGTCAAAGGTAGGCTGCCTGTCAGACAGCGTCCCATGTTCGCTGTCATTTCGAGCGCGCACGCGAGACATCTCTCCTGTGCCGGACTGCGTCGAACGCGTGGGAGATTCCTCGCTGCCGGATGTCCTCTGGGCGTGGAATGACAGGGCACGAGCACGGCTTCCGTGCCAGGCGTTGTCAATGTCAAGTTGTCAGATCGGCAGCCCACCTTTTCACTTGTCATCTCGAACCGCAGTGAGAGATCTCCCACCCGTTCGATCCACTCTAACGCAGGAGAGATTTCTCGGCTGCGCGGGTGCCCTCCGGGCGTGAAATGACAAGTGAAATGGGAGGCTCCCGCGCTCAGTTCCATGAGAATCTGACTCTGGCGACCCACCCCGCATTCAATAAGCGAACAACTCCGCTCAGCCCCCCTTACTTCCGCCCCGGCCCATACACCGCCTGCCCCGGCGTCGCGCCGGTGTGCTGGCCGTCATTGAGCACGCGCGCGCCGTTAACCCAGACGTCGCGGACGCCGGTGGAGTGCTGGTGTGGGTCGGTGAAGGTAGCGTTGTCGATGACCGTCGCCGGGTCGAAGATGACGACGTCGGCCTGCATGCCTTCACGGAGCTGGCCGCGATCGCGCAGGCTGAGGCGATCCGCGACTGCCGAGGTCATCTTGCGCACGGCGTCCTCCAGCGTCAGCACGCCGTCCTCGCGGACGTACTTGCCCAGCACGCGCGTGTAGGTGCCGTAGGAGCGCGGATGCGCCGGACCATGCTCGCGAGCGATCACCGGATCGAGGCCGGCGGCGTCGGTCGAGATCTTCATCCACGGCTGCTGGAGCTGACGCGGCAGATTCTCCTCGCTCATCATGAAGTAGATAGCGCTGATCCAGTGGTCGCCGTCCTCCAGCACCAGGTCCATCAGGCAGTCGGTCCAGTGCTGCCCGCGTGCCTCGGCGATCTCCGACAGGCGCTTGCCAGAGTACTGCTGGTTTTGCGGCGCGGTCAGTTCGGTGACGAGCACGCCTTCCGGACCGGCCAGCGTCGCCAGCGGCTCCCAGCCGCCGGTCGGCTCGACCAGCTCGTGGCGGATCTTCTCGCGGATCTCCGGGTCGCGCAGGTTGTCGTGCAGCTTGCCATCAGCCGCCGCCCAGTTTGGCAGCGCCGACGCCAGGCCCGTCCCGCCAGCGATGTAGGGGTACATGTCGGCGGTCACGTCCAGACCTTCGTCGCGGGCCGCGTCGACCATCGCGATCGCCGTCGCCATCTTGTCCCAGTTGCGCTGCCCGCCCACCTTCAGGTGGTACAGCTCCAGCGCACAGCCGGTCTGGCGCGGCAGGTCGAGCGTCTCCTCCAGCTCCTCCAGGAACTCGTCTGCCTCGGAGCGCATGTGGGTGATGTAGACGCCGCCATATTCGGCGATGATGCGACACATCTCGTACAGCTCGTCGTCGGTCGCGTAGGAGCCCGGCGGGTAGATCAGCGCCGTCGCGACACCGAACGCGCCATCCTCCATCGCATCGCGGACGACCTGGCGGATCGCCTCCATCTCGTCGTCGGTCGGGTCGCCCATTGCCCAGCCCTTGACGTACTCGCGAACTGTTGCGCCGCCGATGAACGAGCCGAAGTTGACCGAAGCGCCGCGATTGCTGAGCCAGGCGAGCCAGTCGCCGAAGCGCGCCCAGGTACGGATCGTGTCGGTGATCTCCTGCGGTGCGCGGTCGTAGCCGCCGAGTGGATCGGTGATTCGCCCCCCGAACGGTGCCGGTGTCCAGCCCTCGCCCATGATCTCGGTCGTCACCCCCTGAGTGATCTTGGAGAGTGAACGCGGGTCGGACAGCAACGGAATGAGTGAGTGCGACTGGATGTCGATGAAGCCCGGACAGACAACGTGGCCGCTCGCGTCGACCACTTCAGTAGCGCTCGACGGATCGATCTGGCCGGCCGGCGCGACTGCGGCAACCGTCCCTCCGGAGATCGCGACATCTCCGTAGAACCACGGGTTGCCAGTACCGTCCACCACTTTGCCGCCGCGAATCAGCACGTCGTAAGTCGCCATCAATCCACTCCTTCTACCCATGCATCAACCGGCGACAGTGTAGCCGCGTTCGCTGGCGAGTGAAAGCGCTGCCACATAAAAGAGCGGGCTCCGGATCGTCTGTTCCGGAGCCCGCTGCTGCTATCTGTGTGAGGTGTGGTTAGTCGTCGCCGGTCGTATCGGTGCGGTTTTCGACATCGCCCCGCCAGGCCCCGGTCGACATATCCCGGCTCTCGATGAACTCCTTGAAGCGATCCAGGTCGCCCTGCACCCGGCGGTCGACCATGCCGAGCATATCGCCGACCTTCTCAACCATGCCGTCCGGCTCGAAATCCATCTGCACGGTTACGCGCGACATGTCGCCTTCAAGCTGGTGGAACGTCACAACGCCGTCGTTGCGTGCCCCTGTGGTGCTCTTCCAGGCCACACGGTGGTCGGGGTGCTGCTCGGTGATCTCGGCAGTCCACTCCTCAGCCTTGCCGGCGATTTTCGCCTTCCATGCAAGACGCGTATCGTCGAGTTGGCGAACCTCTTCGACACCCTCCATGAAGCGAGGGAATTCTTCGAACTGTGTCCACTGGTTATACGCAACCCTCACCGGGACGTTAATGTCGATCGACTTGGTAACCTGAGCCATGAATCCTCCATGTACGTGACGACAATGCGTTGTCAGTGCTATCGGGGTACGCAAGGGGTGGGCCACGGTCGGCATCGCGACCGGTTCAATCAGGTTTGCGGAGCCGATTCTGCGCCTTGGGGAGTTTGGAGGTCGGCCACGACAATGCGGCGCTCGTCGTACGCTCCAACCCCCCGATCAAAAGCTCCCGCGCAGGTAATCAGCACGAGTTCAGGCTGTTCAGTTGACCCGAAGACGAGATCGGTCGGTACCTCCGCCTCCGGATAGCTGACGGTTTCGCGGACGACATAGACAAGGTCGGTCGTTGGCCCTCCAGAGTGAATAACGATCTCGTCGCCCGCAACTAGCTCGCCGAGGCGGTAAAAGACCGCCGGTCCGGCCTTCGAGTCCAGGTGTCCGGCCAGGATCGCTCGACCCGCTTCGCCGGGCGCTGGGCCAAAGCGGTACCAGCCAACGGCGTCG